>NZ_JAGUQP010000014.1 GCF_018704065.1 Desulfovulcanus ferrireducens
CAATCTAGATCACTTAAATTTGCTTGATAACTCTATCTTATCTGCTCTTTTGGTTAAATTTAAACCGGACACTAGTGAAATTACCTTTACTGATAGAAACAATAGAGATGTACCTTTGAGAAAAAAGGATTGAGACCTTCTTAGTTTAATGAAATAAATTCTTTTCATTTTTAATTGCAATAGAGATGTACCTTTGAGAAAAAAGGATTGAGACGAACGCTTGTACGCTTCAAGATTTTTAGTCCACGCCTGCAATAGAGATGTACCTTTGAGAAAAAAGGATTGAGACTAAGCTCTATTCCATATTTAAAGCTAAGAAAACAAGCAGGTTAATAGAGATGTACCTTTGAGAAAAAAGGATTGAGACCTAATTCTCCATTTTCCCAAGCTTCAATTAATGCTTCAATAGAGATGTACCTTTGAGAAAAAAGGATTGAGACTAATTCGCAAAGTTGCCAAGCTTCTCCTTCTGTAAAAGTTGTAATAGAGATGTACCTTTGAGAAAAAAGGATTGAGACAGATTCTTCCCAAGAGTCCATATTCTCTACGTCTGAGTATGAATAGAGATGTACCTTTGAGAAAAAAGGATTGAGACTAAAGTTTTCCCGTTTTTAAATCTTTAAAATAAAAATAGAGATGTACCTTTGAGAAAAAAGGATTGAGACTCAACTTTATATTTTCTTGATTTTACTTTAATTTTATCAAAATAGAGATGTACCTTTGAGAAAAAAGGATTGAGACCCCTTTTGTTGGTTTTTAGGTAAAGCAGGACTAGATAAAGAATAGAGATGTACCTTTGAGAAAAAAGGATTGAGACTAACCTTCGTTGGTTGAATATATACAGTAAGTAAGTGATAATAGAGATGTACCTTTGAGAAAAAAGGATTGAGACATCAACAATATTGCCCTTATCATCAATTTTCTGTCCAACAATTATAGAAATGTACCTTTAGGAAAAAAGGATTGGCGCTGGTTCTGAGTGGTGCGAGTTGTGGCCTGAAAAGTTGTTGTGCAAATGTTTGCCAAACATTGAGTTTTCCCCTGGCTAGATTTTTTTTGCTAAAGTCCCCTTGTTTAGAATTATATTGTGCCAGGGGAGAAGATAATGTCTGTTGTCTATATAACAAAGCCGGGCGTAAAGGTGCACCTGGAAGCCAAGCACCTAGTGGCGAGGGGTGAAAATTTTCAACAAACCATTTACACCTTTAACCTGGAGCGTCTTATTCTGGTTGGCAAGGTTGAAATCACCTATGCTGCTTTATCTCATCTTTTACGTAACAACACTTCTGTTATCTTCCTCACCAGACAGGGCAACTATCTTGGTTCTTTAAATGGCTCTGATCCGAAAAATGTTTTCCTGCGCGTGTGTCAGTACGAAAAATTGCAGGACAAAGAGTTTAAACTCAAAACAGCGCGTTCCATAGTGGCCGGCAAGATTAGGAACATGCGCACATTGGCTATGCGCATGGGCAGGACTTTGCGTTCGGAAGAGTGCTCCGGCATTGCACAGAATTTGTCTCGTTTTTACACTCTTGTTCAATCTGCTGAAAGTGTGGAATCTTTAAGGGGGCTGGAAGGTCAGGCCACGAAAATTTATTTTCAGGCCCTGCGTCTGGGTTTTGCAAAAGAACTGGAATTTAAGAAGCGCACCAGGCGACCGCCAACTGATCCGGTCAATGCCTGTTTATCGTTTGGTTATACTATTTTGATGAATGTTGTGCTTGGAGCTATTTGTGCGGTGGGGCTTGATCCCGCCCTGGGCAATTTGCATGAATTAAGTTATGGTCGTGTGTCCCTGGCCCTGGATTTAATGGAAGAGTTTCGCACGCCCATTGTGGATATGACAGTGCTGGCCTGTTTTAATTTGGGTATTTTAAAAAAAGACGATTTCTGGCGCGATGAGCCAGAAGTAGCAGAAGATGACTGTGAAAGTGGAAAATGGGTAGAGCAGGTGGATATGCTGGCACCGGAGGAGAGTACACAGGAGCAGGCCCGTGCATTGGAGAAAGGAGGGGCAGAAGGGCCTGGGGAGGAGGATGCTGGAGTTGTTGGTGTTTTTTTAAAGAAAGAACCAAAGAAGCGTTTTTTAAACCGTCTGGAAAAGCGCTTGAGCATGCTTTTACATTATCCCAGGTTAGATAAAAAATTAACCTTGCGCCAGGTGATTGAGCGGCAGGCAGAGCATTATGCTTCCTATGTACGGGGTGAGTGTAGTCAATATGAGCCTATTGCGCCCAGGTAGGAGGTTATATGTGTAAAGCCTTCACAGAGCTCACCAAATTCGAAATTCGGATTTAAACAATTTTTAAATATCCTGTGAGCTTATTTATATGTTTGTGGTAGTAACTTATGATATTGCTGATCCCAAGCGGTTAAACCGGGTGCATAGGTTGCTCAAGGACTATGGCGTGCCAGTGCAATACTCGGTTTTTGAGTGTGATCTTGATTGGGGAAAAATTGATGAGATGTTGTTGCGATTAAAGGCTGAAATGGACATGGATGAAGATGCCCTGCTGGTTTATCCTGTTTGTCAGGAGTGCCGCAGAAAAGTGCAGATTTGCGGACAGGGCGAGATTTGGGTGGACAGAGATTGGTGGATTTACTGATGTGGATACTGGTGATTTACGATATTTGCGATGAAAAGCGTTTAAACAAGGTGGCCAGGCTGATGGAAAGCTATGGTCAGCGCGTGCAACGCTCTGTTTTTGAGTGTGAACTGGATAAAAACGCTTTGAGACGACTTCAGCAACAACTGGCCAGAATTATTAACAAGGATGAAGATGCAGTCAAATTTTTTCGGCTGTGTAACAGATGCTGGGAAAAATGTGTTGTCCTGGGACAGTGCGCGCGTGCTTTGCCTTTAAAAGAGATAGAGATTATTTGAAGTTTATTTTTGATTGATATATTAGAAATGGATGCGCAAAATACTCCTTTGCCTTTGCGGTTTGACCCCGCAGGTTATTACCGAGACCATTTATGCCCTTGCAGAACTGCAAAAACCGGCTTTTATCCCTGATGAAGTCCATGTTATCACTACAGGCACAGGCAAGATGCTAATCATGGAAAAGCTTTTGCATCCTGAACAGGGACGCTTTTATGCTTTGTGCCGCGAGTATGGGCTGGGTAATATTCATTTTCATGAGTCCACAGTGCATGTTGTTAGTAGGAACGGAGAAGAGGTTCTTGATCTCAGGGATGAACTTGAAAATAACATTACAGCGGATTTTATTCTCAATATAGTGCGTAAGCTTTGCTCTGATCCAGGCAGCCAGGTGCATGCTTCGCTGGCCGGGGGGAGGAAAACCATGAGTTTTTATCTGGGTATGGCCATGCAGTTTTATGCGCGGCCCCAGGATGAACTTTCTCATGTTCTGGTCAACCCGCCCTTTGAAAATCATCCAGATTTTTTTTATCCGCCTAAAACGCCCAAGGACTATACTGCCTATGACAGGTCAACCGGCAGACTTTATTCCGTAAACAGCCGCAAAGCAAAAATTGTTTTGGCCAGGATTCCATTTGTCAGGCTACGTGAGCGTCTTACGGAGATGGATACATCTCCTGTTTCTTTTACGAGAAAAGTAGAGTCTGCCCAGGAGAGCATTGCAGGGCAGGAATTGCCCTTGCTGTTGATGGACATCGCATCACTGGAGGTGGAATTCAATGGCCGGAAAACCAAGCTTACGCCTGTGGAGGCAGCCATTTATACGCAGCTTATCAAGATCAAAAAAAGATGCAAAAAAAGAGCGCGCTGCAAGCATTGTTTTGAATGCTATATAAATCCCTATGATTTGTCCGTGGAAGAAATTTTGGCTTTCTTGCGCGAGAGATGGGGAACCTTTTCACCCCGGCTGGACTCGATTCAGAAGCGACTGGAATCCAGGCTTGACCTGCGTGACTGGTTTTTGCAGAACCGCTCTAGGGTTAATCGAAAAATTAGGGCCATAGATCCGGAAGAGAGAGCTTTGATCAAGGCGGTTGGGTCTTATGGAAACAGGGTATATGGCATCGGAATAGAAAGGGAAAGGATAGCGCTGAATGGATAGTATGCGTAAACTTTTTTTAGATTTGGCTGAGAAAGCCATCCACCAGGACTTATCTGTCGGGGAGTTGGAGAGTATTGCCCGGGTTAAAGACGAACATGTTTTTGCTTTAATGGCCGGGGCAGACCTTATCCGGGAACACTTTTTTGGCCGGGGGATTCATCTGTGCACGATCTGCAATGCCAAGTCCGGGCGTTGTTCTGAAGATTGTCACTTTTGTGCCCAATCAGCTCACTTTGAAACCGATGTTCCTAGTTACCCATTAAAAGACAGCCAGGAATTAATCTCTTTGGGTCAATCCTTAGCAGAAACAGAAGTGCACAGATACTCTCTTGTTACCTCGGGTAAAGGTTTGTCTGCCACGGAAATTGATCATATCTGTGACGTATTTAATGAGTTAAAAGGTAAAAATATCCATCTTTGTGCCTCGCTGGGAATTATTCATAAGGATGACCTGACAAGGCTTAAACAGGCAGGACTTTCCAGGTACCACCACAATTTGGAAACAGCAGAAAGTTTTTTCCCGAGTATTTGTACCACCCACGAGTATGCTCAGCGCATTCAGACTATAAAGCAGGCCAAAGAAGCAGGGTTGTCAGTATGCTCGGGCGGGATTTTTGGCCTCGGAGAAAGTGATGCCCAGGTAGTTGAACTTGCAAAGACACTCAAAAGCCTTGATGTAGATGCAGTACCCGTAAATTTCCTGGTCCCGATTCCTGGCACGCCCCTGGAAAACAAGAGTTATCTCACTCCCTTAAGGTGTTTAAAGATCATCAGTATCCTGCGTTACGTTTTGCCGGACAAGGAAATAATTATTTGTGGCGGACGGGTGCAGAATCTAAAGGAGCTTCATCCCATGGTCTTTTTTGCAGGAGCAAGTGGGATCATGACCGGGAACTATCTGACCACTACAGGAAGAACATTAGAAGAAGATCTTCAACTTTTAGAAAATCTTGGTTTTTCACCGCGCGCAAACATCGGTTGAGCGATTTTCACCCGATGGGTGAGATTGCCACGGGCAGCTTCGCTGCCCTCGCAATGACAATCTCGCCCCTGTCATTGCGAGGAGCGAGCGTGAGCGAAGCGACGAAGCAATCTCAAAGTTTGAACTGCAAAAAAACGCTCAATTTAGGTACCTAGACCCCTCCCCACAAATACAAAACCACATAGGTTACTGGGATTTTGCCTTCTTCTCCAAAAGTCCTCGTATAGATTTTACAAAAATCCAGATATCTTTTTTTGCTTAAAGCCTTTTTTTGCCGGGTGTATCTGGCCCCGGTCTTTTTATGGCTTTGCAAAAAGTCCCTGACCGATGGATAGTAAATGGTGTAGGTCTTTTTACAGGTGTCAAAGTTAATGTTCAGGCGAGAAAAAAAATCTATATATGTTTTGGCCTGGGCAAGGGGATAAACCGAGCCAAATCCAGTAACCTCACTGGCATAGGCTAGCTCCTTAAATGTTCCCCGGACAAAAAAGGCCAGGGCAAATTGGCCGTTTTTTTTTAAATAAGTAAGATTTTCAGCGATACTTTGTACGCCTTTTTGGTACCATTGCATGGTAGATGAACTCAAAAGGAGGTCGAACGATCCAGGCTTAAACGGCAGCCTTTCTCCATCTGCCTGGATCTGGACAACATCTCTTTCCTGAATGCCTTTTAGCATGGCCAGGGAAAGGTCAACTGCTACGTAATACCTACTTTTTAACCTGCTTTTGGCCGCCTCTGTTAAGAGACCTCCGCCAGCACCGATCTCCAGGATCCAGCCAAAGTCGTTCCTGTTAAGTAATTCAAGACACTCCTTGGCCACTATTTTTTGTATACGGGCCTCTTGTTTGTAAGTATCTTTTGCCTGATCAAAATATTTTTGTATCTGTTTTTGCATAAACAAGCTGCTTTATTGTTTCTTCAGGAATATAATGCCCGGAGGGGACAACAATAAGTTCTGCCTCTGGTAGAAGAGAGCTTAGTTGTTTAGTTGCACTTAAAGGAACAATTTTATCCTCCTGGCCATGGATAATGAGGACCTTAGATTTCAACTCAGAGATTTCAAATTTAATTTTTGAACAAGCCAGAAATTCAAGTCCTTCGATTAGACTTGGTATATCCTCTTCTGGCGCTATATATTGTTCTTTAATGCCGCATTTTTTCCAGAATTTGCTCACCACCTTGTGCACGTCTTCTTTTATACCCTGGATCATCCTGTCTAAAACCCATCTGGGAGTGAAAGAAGTAAAGTCTAAAAAAGGGGCCAGCAGGAATACGTTTTTATTTTTAATTTCACTAAGCTGGTGGAGTAAGATATGTGCGCCAGTGGACCAGGCAATAATGGTTGAACCTTTAAAATTCCGGACATGATTAAGTATCTTTTCCGGACTATCCTGGACAAAGGGCAGCAAAGACCGGGTGTTCTGGCTCAAGCGGGGATAAAGAAACGGATACCCAGCCCAACCGGAGATAAACATTGAGTCTGTTAATGAGTTCATTTTTGAGTTCTGAGTTTTGAGTATGGAGATTCTTCGCCCCGCTTTTGGCGGGATGACTTGCTATACTCGTCATTTTGAATAGAGCGTAGCAGGGTGAAGATCTCCCAAAGTTCACAACTGTTTTTTGAGTTCCTCAAAGCTCCGCACAATTTGCTGCAAGTGTTCTTTTTTAAGATCAATGCGCAGGGATAGCCGCAGTCGGGAAGTATTTTGGGGCACAGTGGGAGGGCGAATTGCTGCTACATAAAGGCCTTTTGTCAATAAAAATTCTTTCGCCTTAAGTGTTGTCTCGATATCACCCAGGATAACAGGGATAATCTGGGACCCGGAGTCGCCCAGATCAAAACCCAGCCGATCAAGCTCAGTGCGCAAATACTTGCCCATATCCAGTAGTTTCTGACCCTGCTTCGGGTTTTGACTGACCAGGTCTATGGCTGCAAGGTTGGCTCCGATTACACCTGGGGGCAAGGCAGTTGAATAAATAAAGGGCCTGCCCGTGGTCGTTATCCAATCTATCCACTCTTTTGCGCCGGCCAGATATGCTCCATACGAGCCCAGGGCCTTGCTGAATGTGCCCATGTGTATGTCTATTTCCTTTTCCAGGCCCAAGGCATGGGCCAGGCCTCGCCCCTTGCCAAACACTCCTGTGGCGTGTGCTTCGTCAACCACGATGATAACATTAAATTTTTTGGCCAGGGAAACAATCTCTTCCAGCCTGGCCAGGTCTCCGTCCATACTGAAGATTGTATCCGTAATTAAAATTTTTTGTGTAGATGAAGCATGTTTTTTTAATAAATAATGCAGGTGTTCGATATCATTATGCCGGTAACGGATATGTTTGGCCCGGGAAAGAATAATTCCATCTATGATGCTGGCGTGATTTAAGCGGTCTGAAAAGATAATAGTTTTTCTTTGAGTCAAGCTGGTTACAAGGCACAAATTAGCCATGTACCCGGAGCCTATGACCAGGGCTTTTTCCTGTGTTTTAAACCTGGCAACAGCATCTTCCAGTTCGCAGTACAGGGAAAAATTTCCAGTGACCAGACGTGAAGCCGCCGCGGAAGTACCCCAGTGTTTGGTGGCCTCGCACGCTGCTTTCTTTAATACTTCTGTCTGACTCAGGCCCAGGTAATTATTAGAGGCCAGGTTGAGTAACCTTTTTCCCTTAAAATCAAGATATAGGTCCGCGCCATGATCTATATCAGGAATAGACCGCAGCAGATTTTGCTTTTTTAGGTCGTTAAGGGAAGAGCAAAGTTGTTTGTTTATCTGTTTATTGTCCACTGTTTTGTACTTATTTTTCCACTTTTTTCTTGTTTCCTAGCTAAAATTAAGCTACTAATCGCGGGCTAATAATAAAGGGGAAAGATATGCGATTTATCTCTACTGAGTTTCCTGGTTTATTTATTATTGAACCCCGGGTGTTTGAGGATCATCGTGGGTACTTTATGGAGTCCTTTAGCCAGGTTGCCTTTGAACAGCAGGGGCTCAATTACAATTTTATCCAGGACAATCATGCCCTTTCAAGAGCCAAAGGGGTCTTACGCGGGCTTCATTTTCAGATCCCTCCCTTTGCCCAAACCAAGTTGGTCAGGGTGACCAGAGGAGCCGTACTAGATGTGGTCGTAGACTTGCGTCAAGGCTCACCTACCTACGCCAGGTGGTTCAAGATAGAACTTTCGGCTCGAAATTTCAAACAATTATTGATCCCCAAAGGATTTGCTCATGGGTATATGACATTGGAGGAAAATACAGAATTTCAGTACAAGGTTGATGCACCTTATGCCCCTGAGCATGACCGCGGTATATACTATGCAGATCCTGATTTGAATATCACCTGGCCGACAGATAATCCTATTCTTTCGGAAAAAGACAAACATCTCCCTCTTTTTCGGGAATTTGACAATCCGTTTGTTTATGAAGGTTAAAATATAAAAAAGTGAAAAGGCTAAGTTGAGTTTTTTTGTAGTTTAAATTGAGATTGCTTCGGTGCTTCGCTCACGCTCACTCCCTCGCAATGACAGGATTTGTGCTATGTCATTGCGAGGGCAGCTTTGCTGCTCGTGGCAATCTCATTCAATGTGTTGAATATAAAAATAATATACTGATTTCACGGGAGTTAAATAATGGAAAACGTATTTGCTATTGTCCTGGCAGGCGGGTCGGGAACCAGGCTCTGGCCTCTGTCCCGGACTCTTTTGCCTAAACAGCTTTTGTCTATAAACGGGAATTTATCCCTGTTGCAGCAGACCATATCCAGGATTTTAAGGTTACTCCCACCGGAAAAGATTTTTGTAGTCACCAATGAGGAACATGTATTTGAGGTCAGAAGTCAACTTAAAGAGTTAAGTCCGGACCTGGATGCTCAGGTTTTAAGCGAGCCTGTAGGCAGAAATACTCTGCCGGCAATTTTACTTGGTCTGGATAAGATTATTGACTTGGAAAAAGAGCCAATCATTGGTGTCTTCCCATCTGACCATCAGATTCAGGATGAAAAGACCTGGACAGATGACATGCATATGGCCGCAAGCCTTGCCCAGGATGGCTGGTTTGTGACGTTTGGCATTAAGCCCTACAAGCCTGAAACAGGCTACGGTTATATAGCCATAGGAGAAGAAATCAAAGAAGGCGCGTTTAAAGTCAAGGCCTTTGTAGAAAAGCCAGATTTGCCCACTGCCCAAGAATATTTGAAGCAGGGTACATATTATTGGAACAGTGGCATGTTCATGTTTCCAGGGCAAAATTTTATTCAGGCTGTCGAGACTCTGCAACCCGAGCTGTTTAAGTGGTGGAAAAACAGAAAAGATAAGCCTCTGGAACAGGGATACGGCAGGATCCCCGATATTTCGGTGGACTATGGAATAATGGAAAAGGTGGATAATGCCGCGGTTGTCCCGGCTGATTTTGGTTGGGATGACTTGGGTAACTGGGATGCCCTGTACAGGCTGGGGGAGAAGGACGAGAACGGTTGTGTCATAAGTGGAGATGTCTTGCCTCTGGAGTGTAAAGATAGTCTTTTGTTTTCCACAGGTGGCAAACTTGCTGCCATAGGCCTCAAAGATATGATTGTTGTCCAGACCAGGGATGCCACTCTGGTGTGTCCCAAACAAGAGGTACAAAAAGTAAAAAATGTTGTTTCTATCCTGAAGGAGCAGGAGAGCCAACTGGTCGAGGCCCATGTGACTGTGAACAGGCCCTGGGGCAGCTATACGGTACTGGAGGAGGGTAAATTCTATAAGATTAAGCGTATCGTAGTTAAGCCAGGAGCTAAACTCAGTCTGCAAATGCATTACCACAGGAGTGAACACTGGGTAGTGATTAAAGGTACAGCAGAAGTAGTTGTCGGGGACAAAGAGATTTTACTTTGTGAAAATCAATCAGTGGATATTCCCAAAGCAACCAGGCATAGGTTGGCCAATCCGGGAAAAGTACCAGTAGAAATTATTGAAATCCAGAGCGGACCTTATCTGGAAGAAGATGATATTGTTCGCTTTGAGGATGTTTATGGGAGACACAGGGCAAGGAAAAAGGCTGAAGAGTAAATAATTGGGCGTTCAATCATGGACAAAAAGTTGTGTCTTGTGCCATGTGCTTATTCTGTTGCTCCTCTTGCTTTGTATCTTGAATTTTAAAGATTAAAATTTTGTATAAATACTTCGTGAATTTTTTCCTAAACTCTTGACACTCAAGTGCTACCTTGCATAGTGTGGCAGGGATTTAGCCTGGTGTATTGGTGTGCAATTTTCAAATTTCAATGAGGAATGTGGTATGGAGGGAAAAAAAGTGGCAAAAACAAAGAGTTGCGCAGTGCTCCCTTTTGTAACCTTTATTGTTGGTTTTGTGGGTGCGCTCGTCCTCGGTTGGTGGGGATTCCCCAAGGTGCTGTATAGTGAAAAGGCTCAGCCCATCCGGTTCAGTCACAAGGTTCATGTGGAGGACCAGGCCATGGACTGCGAGCAATGTCATTCTTACAGGGAAGACGGCTCGTACGCTGGTCTGCCCACGACTGAACAGTGTGCTGAGTGTCACATGGAAGTGATGGGTGAAGATCCTGATGAGGCAAAATTTGTGGAAGAGTATGTCAACGAAGAAAAGGAAGTGCCTTGGCTGGTTTATCAGAAACAGCCAGACAATGTTTACTTCTCCCATATTGCTCACCAGGATTTTGATTGTACCGAATGTCACCTGGATGTGGCTAACACTGATACACCGCCTGTCTTTTATGAAAACAAGCTGAGCGGATACAGTAAGCATACAATGAAGATGTGGCAATGTGAGAGATGCCATGCCCAAAATGGCGCCAGTAATGCCTGTTATATTTGTCATAAATAAAGAGGGGTAGAAATATGGGACTTGATCGCAGAGGATTCATCACATTTTTAGTTGGCGGCGCAGCCGGTACACTTTTTACCCCTGTGCCCTGGAAGTTGCTCGATGATGTATCCATTTGGAGCCAGAACTGGCCATGGATCCCTAAGTTAAAATATGGGGCCAAGGGGGTTACTCCTACAACCTGTAAACTGTGTCCTGCAGGTTGTGGATTGGATATCAATACCGTAGGCAAGAGGCCGGTTACTGCGGAAGGAAACTTCAGTCATCCTTTGAGTCAGGGCGGAATCTGTCCATTAGGGGCTGCTGCTGTTCAACTTTTATATAGCCCTGCCAGAGTGAAAGGGCCATTGAAAAATAATGGAGGCAAGTTTGAGTCCATTTCCTGGGATGAGGCCAAGAAAATTTTGGCAGAAAAACTGTCCACCCAGAAAGGCAGTGGCAATGTAGCCCTTATCAGCGGAGATGAGAATGGCACTGCCAATGAGGTCTTGGCAGCATTTTTAGCTGCTTTGGGCAGTTCTGACTACTATTTTATGCCGAGTGATGCGACTGCCTATGCCACCGCCTGGAATAAAATTATGGGTGGTCAGGGACAGATTGGCTTTGACCTGGAGAACTCCGATTATGTTCTTATGCTTGGGGCTGACCTCTTATCCAGTTGGGGCACAGTGGTCAGAAACCAAAAGGCATTTGGTCAGAAAAAAGGTCAATATATTTACGTAGGCCCGGTACAAACGGGATCAGCATCTGTTGCTGACAAATGGGTTCCAGTTCTACCCGGTAAAGAGAGCGTATTTGCCTTAGGTCTGGCTTATTATATCCTGAAAGCAGGAAAAACATGTTCCGCCAAAGGTTTTGCCGAGTTTAAAGAGTATGTTCTGACCAATTATACACCGTCTAAAGTTCAAGCTTTAACCGGTGTTCCTGCAAATGATATTAAGAAAATAGCTGCCGAACTTATAGCTGCCAGGAGGCCGGTCGTTGTTTCCGGTTCCGACTTTGGACAGGGAAGCGGTAGCCTGGATATGGTGGCAGGCATTTTCCTGAATCTACTTCTGGGCCGTTTGAATCAGCCTGGAGGTCTTGTGGCTCTGCCAAGTGTTCAGGCCGTGGATAAGGCACCTGACTTGAATCAACTTAGACAAAACAGCCTGATCAATTTTATTAGTGATGTGCAAAAAGGTGCTAAACGGCCAGATGTTCTGTTTATCTATGAGGCTAATCCTCTGTATGCCTTGCCACAAGGTGCTCAGGTAGCTTCGGTATTAGATAAGATTCCATTTAAAGTAAGCTTCAGCACTTTTCTCGACGAAACTGCAGCCAAAGCGGATCTGGTTTTACCTACTCCGCACTTCCTGGAAAGACTTGATGACGCATACACTCCCTTTGGTGCCGGGGCAGTTACTTACAGTGTAAGTACTCCCGTGATTAAGCCTGTTTTTGACGCCAAACCGACTCCGGATTTTATCCTGGAACTGGCCGGAGCACTGGGAGTTGACCTGGGTATTTCTTCTTTTGAGGATGTTTTGAGTGCCAAAGCTGAAAAGCTGGGCGCAGATTGGGAAGAATTGCAAGGTGGTCAGGCATACGTAGGGGACAAAAAGGTTTTTCAATCTGCTCTGGCCTTACCAACTCAGATTCTGTCAGGCGGCCTGAAAATGCCTTCTTCCGAATATCCGATCTATCTTGCTCCAGTGGCCAGGCCTTACATTGGTAATACCAAGCTGGCCACGCCTCCATTTGGAGTGGTTACAATCCGGGAGAACGAGCTCAAGGGAAAAGATTTTTATGTGCACCTGAACAAGGCTACAGCGAAAAAGCTTGGGCTTAAACAAGATAAGAAAGTCAAACTTGTTTCAGCCGCAGGTCAGTGCAAGGCCCTGGTCAACATCACTGAAACAGTTATGAATGATGTTGTTGCTGCACCTTTAGGTTTTGGCCACACTGCCTGGGATGACTTTAGTAAAGGCAAGGGTGATAATGTTTTTAACGTGCTTACCGTGACTCAGGAGAAGCCCACTGGTCTTTATGTGTGGAATAATTCTCAGGTAAAAGTTGTTAAAGCCTAAATTCAAGATAAAGATTTAAAAGAGGTAACCCATGCAAGTTAAAGAGTTTAAAGTTAAGTGGGGAATGGTTGTTGATCTGGACAAATGCACAGGCTGCGGAGCCTGTATGGTTGCTTGCCAGGCAGAAAACAACATCGCCCCCGTAACTGAAGGATCTAATAAATTGCGCACCTTGACATGGATGCTCGTATATGAGCTTTCCAATGGCAAAGACTTTCCTGAACATGATATTGCTTACCTCCCACGGCCATGTATGCAATGCGGCAAGCCATCATGTTCAACTGTTTGTCCTGTAGTGGCGACCACAAAAGATGAAGAAGGCGGTATTGTCAGCCAGATTTATCCTCGTTGTATCGGTTGCCGGTACTGTATGGCTGCTTGCCCGTACCACGCTCGCTATTTTAACTGGTTTGACCCGGTTTGGCCTGAAGGTATGGACAAGACCTTAAATATTTCTACTTCGGTTAGGCCCCGCGGTGTAGTAGAAAAATGTACTTTCTGTCACCATCGTTTTGCAGCAGCCAAAGAGAAGGCACGTATGGAAGGCCGTGATCCAATGCATCTGGAAGAAGAAGATTATATCCCTGCCTGTGTTGAAGTTTGTCCCACCGGAGCCATTGTCTTTGGTGATTTGAATAACCCTGAACACAAAGTAGCTAAACTGGCAAAAAGCAGGTACGCGTTTAGACTACTAGAAAGGCTGGGCACCGATCCCCAGGTTTATTACATGAGCAAAAGGGAATGGGTGCGCAGACAGGGTGATAACTACCTGGAAAACGAAAAGACCAAGGGAGAATAGACCATGCTGGATAAAGAATGGATACCCGAAGGAGTTGAACGTTGCTCGTTTGGCAAATTTATAGTCTGGCTGGGGCTTATCGGAGCTGTTCTGCTCTGGGGTCTCTATGCCACTATAAAAATCTTTGCTAACGGCATAGGGGTAACAGGGCTGGATAATTATTTTGGATTTGGCTTGTGGATCACCTTTGACCTGGCTGTGATTGCTCTGGGGGCCGGGGCATTTTTCTCCGGATTTTTAAAATACATTATCCGCGTCGATCAACTGAAAAATATCATTAATCTAGCCGTTATTGTTGGCTTCATTTGCTATTCCGGAGCCATGCTCATTTTAACATTGGATATTGGTCAGCCCTTAAGGGCCTGGTTTGGTTACTGGCATCCAAATGTGCATTCAATGCTCACTGAAGTTATTTTTTGTATTACCTGTTACTGCACTGTTCTGATTATAGAGTACATTCCTCTGATTCTTGAAAACAGAAAATTAAATAAAATTCGTTTTCTCCATCATCTGGCCCATAATTTCCATGTCTACATGCCACTTTTTGCCGGTATTGGAACATTTTTATCCACATTCCATCAGGGTTCTCTTGGTGGTATGTACGGTGTCCTTTTTGGTCGTCCCTTTGCTTTTCGTGAAGGCTTTTTTATCTGGCCATGGACATTCTTCCTCTTTGTATTCTCTGCTATTGCTTCCGGCCCGGCTTTTACCATGCTTGTAGCCACGCTGATGGAAGTAATAACAGGACGTAAACTGGTTGACTACAAGACAAAGGCATTAATGGGTAAGATTGCCGGTACACTCCTTGGTGCCTATCTCTTCTTTAAAATTCTGGACACCTGGTTTTGGGCTACTGACACTCTGCCAAGAATGGGCCTGACCTTTGACCAGATGTTTAATGATGTTTATGGCCAATGGCTGTTGTGGGCAGAACTCGGTTTGTGTGGTATCATCCCCGCTATCCTGTTGATCGTCCCCAAGTTCCGCAACATTCCGGCACTTTTGTACATTGGGGCCATCCTGGATTGTATAGGTGTTTGCATCAACCGTTTCGTCTTTACCGTGCAGACAATTGCCCTTCCGGTCATGCCTTTTGACAAATGGTACTCTTATACACCCAACTGGGCTGAATGGGCCACCACCTTTGAAATCATTGCCTACGGTGCCTTGGTCCTGAGTCTGTCCTATCGTTACCTGCCTGTATTTCCGCAGGAGAAGAAGTTGAATTCATAAAGTGGTGCTGATTGCTGATTATAGATCAAAAAGGTCGCCCAGATGGGCGGCCTTTTTTTGTGGATATCCATAAATCAGCATTTCCATGAGTTTATGCACGCCATTAACTTTGGTGGATCCGATGGCTGGAGTTTGGTTGAGTAGGTGAGTAGGGTTGGGATGGATGATATGAAAATGACTTTTGAGACTTTAGAAGCTTGGCCAATGCAGATGGAGTAGAGAGGGTATGGGGTTCCGGAGTAGAATTTTTCCCGGATTACCGGCGGATTCAGGATTATTACCACTGCCTAGGGCATCCGCAGCGGATGCGCCCCAAAGAAGTAAGCAAGAGGTTAAACTTTAAAAGAGGGAATCAAGTTAGTTACCACTTACCCCGTATCCCTTAATTCTTATCCCTTAAAAGGTCTACGTGGGTCTGCGGTTAAAGTATAATCTTTCATAAATAGCAGGTGCAACTAACGGGTGTCCCCGGATGTTTGCCATTGACGGCTGTAAATTACCAGGCAATGCTCCTAAGGAGTGGCGTGGTACCAGGGCTGATTTTATGAAAAAGGCAGGTAAGTTAGGAGACTAAAAATGATAGATTTCATACAACAATTCAATCCGGTTATGCAGGCGCTCATTGCCACACTCTTTACCTGGAGCGTAACTGCTGCAGGAGCAGCACTGGTTTTTTTTACAAGAGCTGTAAACCCAAAGATTATGGATTCAATGCTTGGCTTTGCTGCTGGCGTAATGATTGCTGCAAGTTTCTGGTCTCTTCTCGCCCCGGGGATAGAGATGGCGGGACAGTTGGGACATATACCATGGCTGACCGCAGTCATTGGATTTATGGGCGGTGGGACTTTTATGAGACTGACTGACAAATTCCTGCCACATCTTCATCCAGGGCTAAGTGTTGATAAAAGTGAAGGGATAAAGACCTCGTGGCAACGAAGTGTCCTTCTGGTACTTGCCATAACCCTTCACAATATACCTGAGGGTTTAGCTGTCGGTGTTGCTTTTGGAGCTGTAGCAGCTAATCTTTCTTCTGCCACAATTGGAGGTGCAATTGCTTTGGCAATCGGCATTGGGATTCAAAATTTTCCTGAAGGGGCTGCTGTATCAATACCATTGAGAAGAGACGGGATGACTAAGTGGAAAAGTTTCTTGATGGGGCAGGCTTCCGGTATAGTTGAACCCATTGCTGGAGTTATCGGAGCACTTTTTGTCCTGAAAATGCAAATGATTCTACCATACGCTCTCTGTTTTGCTGCAGGAGCCATGATTTTTGTCGTGGTGGAAGAACTAATTCCGGAATCTCAGAGAAATTATGCAAATATCGACTTGGTAACAATGGCAACAATGATCGGTTTTTCGGTAATGATGATTCTCGATGTATCTTTTGGGTGATAGGTCTAAATTTGGGTTGAGTAGGTAGGATGGTCAGTGGATATGGGATTCCGTAATAGAATTCTCCCCTGATTGCCGCCGGGTTCCGGATTGATAGTACTGCACAGAGCATCTGCACAGGTTTGATTTTTAATTATGGAGTCTGTGGCCAAGCCTTACTTAAGAGGACAATTTTTCATAATTATTTTCAATCCTGATTTCTTTCAAGCTCGTGCAAATGCCTGGATCCATCTATGGCTTGCTTGCGGGTAGAGCATAATGGGATATTTTGGGTAAACAAATAGTCTTTTAATTATACCTACGTTTTGCGATTTTCACACAATGGGTGAGATTGCCACGGACAGCTTCGCTGCCCTCGCAATGAGGAACTCGCTCCTGTCATTGCGAGGAGCGAGCTTGAGCGAGGCGACGAAGCAATCTCAAAGTTTGAACTGCGAAAAAATCGTTCAATTAAAACTATATAGATAGTCATGGCAAGTAGTCCTGGATACTTATAGCTTTGTCTCCCCGATGCTCTGCTTATCCGCAAGCTTCGTCAAGGTGGGTTACCCAGCCCTTTGCAATGCTTTCAAGAAACCAGGCTTTCTAACCTGGTGGTCAAAATGGGGTTTGGCTACAGACTCTATGACAAAAATTTGCTAAATATGAACAAGAAAAGAGAAAACAATCAGCAGGTGCAATGCCAAAATTAAGGCTTCACAAAGATCAGTGCAAATAGCTGATGCGTCTCATCTGGACGGCTTTCCTGTCTGCAGCTTACCTTCAATGTTCGGTCCTAAGATGTAAAAGAGGTTGTCCCATTGACGTGAGGAACGCGAAAAATGAAGAGGCGGACTTAATGCCAAGTCAAATAATGGGCTATTACAGCTCGCGTAAAGAGAAGCTCCTGAAGGATTTTGACAGAACCTCTGAGTTGATGAAAGGCTCGCTTGTCGCACGATACAACGAGAAATTCGCCAGTATGCTGCAGAGAGAGGTCCGTCAGGAATATGAGAAGCTCATTCCAGAGATTCCTTACATTAAAAAAGGAGTGCGAGCGAGGGTGTTGAACACCTTTCTTCTCATCACCGCCCAAGAGCTCGCTGCTTATAAGGCGATGAAGAAACAGGGGAAGCCACCTGCAGAGGCTTGGGAACTATGTCATCAAGCGCTGCGTTTGAGAGTCGCGAAGATTCCTCGATGGAAGCGGTGGCTGTTGAGGCGTCTCATGTTTTCAGGCCTTATGAGGAAGATTATTGCGAGGCGAGCGAGGCAACAGCAAAAGGTCCCTTTTGGCGACTTCGAGGTCGAGTATCTTATTGGCGAGGGGGATGATTTCGATCTGGGCGTCAATTACCTTCAGTGTGGCAATTACCGCTTTGTGATGAAACATGGAGGTGAGGCGTTTGCCCCTTACATCTGTATGTCAGACATCGCCTTAAGCGATGCCATGGGATGGGGCCTTATCCGCACCCAAACGCTTGCCGACGGCTGTCATTATTGCGATTTCCGGTTCAAGAAAGGAGCGGCAACGCAGATTTCCTCGAAAACGCATGAAGTGCAGGACACGATTGAGAGAATACGCCGCACTGAGGCCGAACACTCGCTTTGAAAAAATTCTGCTAGCGCAGATCATAATTTGACAGTAAGGCTAGCTTCTGGAATTTAAACTTACAGTTTAAATAATTCACGATTTGATATTCAACACCCAGAGTTCTGGGCTCATAAGAGAGGAGGAAAATATGAAGAAGATTTTTTTATTTATTTTGTTGGTCGGTTTTATTGTAGGCTGTGCACCGACCCATCCACTGCCTCAGCCCAGAAGAGTTGTTGACCCCAGTACCATCCAGGGCGCAGTGCATACTGAAAAGTGGGATATAGCAGCCTTGCGTTATGTTTATTCAGGCCAGGGGCTGAATTACACCAAAGCAAATCTTGAACCGGTTTTTCTGGTCTTTAAAAATAAAGATTTTGCCATGCCTGTTGTACGCAAAGATGATGTCCGTGGTATTGGGAAAACAGGCGAATTTTTGCCCTATACGGAAGACGAGGCCTTGCGTCTTGTGTTTGCCTCGGAGTCTTTTAAGCAAACCACGCGCAATGCCCTGCGCTCAGGCTCTCTGGGTGCGTTTGTAGGGGCAGGTTTAGGTGCCTTGTTTTCTGTCATTGGCGGAGACAATGCCCTTTCCGGGGCAGCCATTGGTGCGGGAATTGGCGGAATGGCACTGGGTGTATCATCCGTGCCAGAGGCCGAAAGAAAGTTAAAAGTGATGATCGAGCAGGAAATTTACGATTATGCCTGGAAAGAAGATTCTATCCCTGCCAATATTACCCGCATGGGCTACATATACCTGCCAGGCAACCAGGGTATAGACCGGATAAGAATCGCGGTCAGGGCGGATGGAGAAATCTATTCTTATGAACTGAAACTTCTGGATCCCCCGTTCACAGCCAAATAAAGATAGAGACAAAAAAAGGAGGCTTTGGCCTCTTTGTTTAACCTATCAAGTTTTTTAACTTTTCCACTAAATCGTCGGGATTTAAAAACCTTATCCCTTCAGGTTTATCTGGCCGTCTGACCATCACTACATAAGCACCAGCCTTTTTGGCGGCTTCAATCTTGGCTGGTACTCCGCCAGCCTGTCCGCTATCCTTGCTTACCATACAGCCGATTTGATATTTGCGTAAAAGAGACAGGTTCTCCTCTACCGAAAATGGACCCTTGGCGGTAATTATATCCTCCTGTTTTAACCCGGCTCGAAGACATATTTCTTGTGACTCCTGCCTGGGCAGGACCCTGGCAATGATTTTCAATCCTTTTTTCCGGGCCATTTCAACATAAGGGGCAATATTTTTGGAGCCAATGGTGAGTAGGATGGGTCGGTCAAAGGAAGCGGCAAGCATTGCTGCCTCTTTGTGATCGTTTGCCCATACGACTTTGTCGTATGAAATTCTGGTCACAGCCCGCCTGTATGTAAAATAGGGGAGATTAAGCCTTTGGCATATTTTAAAGGCCTGGAGGGAAATTTCTTGGGCATAGGGGTGGGTGGAGTCAACAACAGCCACAAACTTTTTATCAGCAAGGAGTCTAAAAAGTTGTTCTTCACTCAGCGCACCAGTCCGTCTGGTGATGTTTTTGGCTCCTAAATCCAGAGGCTCATCAGTGGCCGTGCTCACCAAAACATTATAGCCGGCTAACGCCAGGGTTCTGGCAATCTCTCTGGTCTCTGCCGTGCCTGCCAGATGGAGAATTTTCATATCACAACACTCACAGACTGGTGTCTGGAATTCAACATCCAACATTAATTAAGAGAATATCCCCTGGGCGTGACTAACCAGGGGCCGATTTTCCGGGTCTCGCTGCTGGCAATAATAATTGCCGAACGCATGTTTATATCGTGCTCCAGCATGTGCTCCAGGTCGGTGATAATCACCTTTTCCTCGTCAAGAGTTAAGTCAGTACCAATGGAGACCAGGTTTTTGGGGGAGCGATAAGATAAAAAGATCTCTTGGGCCTTTTGAATTTGCCAGACCCTTTTTTTGCTTTTGGGATTGTACAGGATCGTGGTCATGTCAGCTTGGGCCACAGCATGGAGTCTTTTTTCGATTACACTCCAGTCCACCAGAAGATCACTTAGACTTATGCAGGCAAAGTCAAGCATGAGCGGGGCACCAAGCTTGGCTCCCAAGGCCAGACCGGCTGTGACACCGGGCACGATCTCCACGGGTAAAAATTCGTTTTTCTGCCCCAGAATTTCCAGGGCCAGGCCAGCCATGCCATAGACCCCGGCATCACCAGAAGAGATCAAGGCCACCCGGTAGCCTGCGAGAGCTTTATCTACAGCCAGATGGCAGCGCTCAACTTCCTTGGTCATGGCAGAGGAATAAACTTCCTTTCCCTGTAGCAGATCCTTGATGTGTTCCAGGTAGCGAGGGTACCCGACCACAACATCGCTATTTAATATCGTCTGTTCACAGCGGAAAGTGCGGTCTAATCTATGCCCCGGACCTATGCCGACTACAGCAAGTTTTCCTGGGCCAGGGCAATGGTCACTCTGTTGCATATGGTCTTCTCCAGTATCAACCTGGTTCGCGTTCCGGCCAAAAGAGCAGCAGGCTCGGCAACACCAGGTAGTCCTATTTTTTGCTGGACAAACTCAGACGTGTTAAATTTGAAGTTGGTTTTTTTTATTTCCTCGGCCGGAATAAACCTGAGCGGTAAATTTAATTTTTGGGCCGCCAAAATAAGGCCGCTCTCGTTCTTTTTCAAGTCAACCGACGATAGCATACGCACTGCATCCAGTTTTTTGCCTACTTTATTTAAGGCCATGTGCAAGCAGGTAATAATCTCCTCGGCCTGTACCCCTTTTCTGCACCCGATACCGGCTATGACGTCCTTAACGGCCTCGGTCGTGGTGGTAATTATCGGTTCAGCGCCTAATATGTTGGCCACCTGGCAGGCCAGGGCATTTGCGCCTCCTTCATGACCGCTAAGCAGGCTTATGGCATATCTGGCACCTGCATCCACAACTACCACGGCTGGGTCGTCCAGTTTATTTTTCAGAAAAGGCGCAATGGCCCGCACCACTACCCCACAGGGGGCAAAATAGACGATTTTTTTGAAATTTTGAAAAATATCGCCAGAAAGGTCAAAAATGCGCTCAAAATAGCTACAGCGAAGGCTCTGAGTCTCCCGGGTCCATTTTTGATGGACAAAGATTTCTCCATCTATTTCCGCAGCCAGTTTTTTTGCCAGGTAGGCCCCGGGAAGAGACAGACTAACCAAGGCCAGGTTCACTTTTAGCCTCCAGGATTAACATGGCTTGGCCGTTTATGGATTGATTCAAATCAGCCTCTTGGCTGAGCTTGTCCAGCCTTTCGTTTTCAAGACTTAAATTTTGCACCAAATATACCTCAAAATTTTTATTAAGCTTTGGCCATAATGCTTTAAACCAGGTTAAATCTCTGCCCAATAAAATAACAACTACTGGATAAGATAAAAGTTCGCTGGCCTCAAATTCAGGTTCGCGGCCGTGTACACTGACGATCTTCGCTTTTGTCCACTCGAGCTTAAGCCGAGAGAGGGCAAGTTGCACCGAGCTAATTCCCGGGACTAGATGGCAATTTTCCGGGCCAAATTTGTGCACAACCTTCTGGCTAAAACTAAAACAGCCGGGGTCGCCACTGACGAGCACGGCTATCTTTTGGTCTTTAAAACTGGTCTCTATGAACTCAAGGGCTTGGTCTATGTCCGCACCTAAAGAAAATAGCCGGCCTTTAAACTCTGGAAAAAGCTCAAGTAGCCTGGGAGCACCAACCAGAATATCTGCTTTCTCCACTTCTTTTAGCGCGGCCAAAGTTAGAAAATCTTTGTCCCCCGGTCCGCAGCCAATAATAGAGATTTTGGGTTTATTGAGCTTGTTGATCATGATGCGACTTGGACGATATCAAAGGTTCTTGCCTAAAATTTCACCTTTTAGGTTGATTAAAACAACTTGTAAGAGAGGAACAGTACTTAGCCTTTGCTGTACCTTTTCGAATACCTGCTTGGCCAGGTGGTTGCCAATAACCTGTCGCTCTTTGGCTGCCAGACAGGAAAATCCTCCTTCCACGGTAGTCACATCTGTAAGTTTGATGCCCAGTACCTGTTTTACTGCGGCTAGAAATATGGGCACTGCTGAAGGAGAATTTTGGCTATGAGTCTGAAAGTGGCCGTTTATAAATTTTAAAAGTTTTCCAGCATGGCCGAGGATAGTTACTTTTCTAAAGTCATAGTTTTTGAGCTTGTCCAGAGCATAGGCCCATTCATTACTTACCTCAACAACTATATCCGCATTAAACCCAAGGCTCGTTGCAGCCCTGTTCCCGATATTTCCCGGCACCAGGACCAGTTCCCTGTAGCCCATTTCCCAAACCATATTTATATTTAAGCCTATGGTTTCTTTAATGGCCGCTACGGAATAGGGTCTGACCACACCAGTGGTGCCCAAAATCGAGATGCCACCCTTAATGCCTAAACGGGGATTAAAGGTCTTGTGAGCAACTTCTTCGCCGCAGGGAATGGAGATTTTTATTTGCACACCTAAAGCAGTTACTTCCCTGATGGCCTGGATGATCATCTGTCTTGGAACGGGATTTATGGCTGGCTCACCCACTGGTACTGGCAGGCCTGGTCTGGTCACTACGCCTAAACCTTTGCCGCGGACGAACTCAATTCTATTGCCTTCGCTGTTAAATCTTGCCTGTACATGAACCTCCAGACCGTGAGTTACGTCCGGGTCATCGCCGGCATCCTTTTCTACCCAGGCGCAGGCCAAATTATCCTGCTTGCTCCACCCTTTAATAGGGACCTTGATTTTTTTGCCCGTGGGCAGGGTAATTTCAACTGCCTGAACTTCATCTTTGTCCACGCTGCCGCTAAGTAGTAAAACTGCAGCCTTGGCCGCGGCAGCTGCACACGTGCCAGTGCTCAGGCCTGTTTTTAACTTGCTCTTTACCGGCATACCTTCTTCCAGACCTCTTTTCCTCTTAACCTTTTAGCTCCTTCGTCTTTTCACCTCTTCTCTTTTGAGCCAGTGGACACACCCTATTTTAACCGCTGATTGAAAGTCTTTGTACCAGCATGACCAGCATGAAAGAAATCAGGACTGGAATAAACCATGGGGATTAAGTTGAAAAGGTGTGGTCACAGGCTCTTTTATGGTTATTCCACTTTCTTCTTCCAATATTCACAATCACTGTGGCCAGGTAGCCGGGCATGGATTTCAAGGCCTGGGCCAGGTCTTCACAGACAAACTCTTTATCTTCCTGTTCTACATAACAGACCATTTTGGCCCTATGTTCCAATCCATGTTTTTTAAGAAGAGCGTAAAGCTCGGAAATTTTCTTGCCCACCTTATATAACACCAGTGTTTCACATCTGGTAAGGCATTTCTCCACTTCCTGCATGTCTGTGCCAGGAACGAGCAAAAGTCTATCTTCCTGCATGGTCAGAGGATAACCAAGCTTTGCACTCACGGCCTGAAATGCAGTGATGCCGGGCACCACATGGATCATCGAGCGATGCATTCTTTTGGATAAAAGGTGCAGAAGATAGCAACTGGTGCTATAGACCAGCGGATCACCAAGTGTGACCTGCACCACTATTTGGTTTTGATTGCATCGTTTAACAACCAACGAGGCCATTTTCTCCCATGACGTCCATGTCTTTTGTTCATCCCTATCCATAGGATAGACATGCTCGACTATTTCCTGGCGATCAAGCCATGGCTTGATCGCCTCTAAAGCGAGGCTGGTTTTAGAACGGGCTGAACAGGGGCAGATGATCACATCTGCCCCTTTAATCATGTTCACAGCCCTGATAGTCAAAAGGTCTGGCGCACCCGGGCCAACACCCAGGGCATAAAAATGTCCTTTCTCAGGATAAGTAACATATCGATGCATAAACTGATACGTCCTGTAGATGCGGGGTAACCCCCTTTCGTACTTTAAAGTTGGTCCACTACAGTTTTTAAGTGTTCGACCCAGATATCTACAATCTGATCATATTCAGCCGTGCCTTTAAGTACCGGTATACATTCTATTCCTTGTGCAGTGAGCACTGATTTCCAGGAGTCTGGTTCATCTCCGGCCATATCGTTGCGGGCATGGTCACCAGCCACAGACATAAACGGAAGGAGATACGCCTTTTTTATTCCGCGGCTTTTTAGTTCCTTGACAGTATCCTCAAGGGATGGCGCACCTTCTACAGTGCCCACGAAAATATTTTTGTCCTTTTGCCACAAGTAATATTGCAGGGCCGGATAACAGGCATTGGCCGAATGGTACGACCCATGCCCCATGTAAAGAACTGCCTCTTCCTGTTTTCTTTGTGCCGGGATGTTTTTGAGCAAGGCCTGAACTGTTTTTTGAAAATCTTCGTGTGTTGCCAATAACGGATGACCTACCAGGATTTTTTGTATGCCCTTGGGCAGACCTGAAAAGCTTTGTGCCACCTGGACCAGATAATCATATTCCGCGCCTGGAATAGTGTGCAATGATTGCACAGCCACATGGGTAAAGCCTTCATCCATCATTTTGGCCAGGGCCTGGGCCGGAGAAAGGAGTTTTTGCCCTTTCTTAGCCAATTTATGGCGGATAATCTTTGACGTATAGGCCCAGTACACAGGTATGCCCGGAAAGGCCTGACGCACTTTTTTTTCTATATTGGTGAAGGCTTTTTGAGCCTGCGTATAAGTCGTGCCGAAAGCCACCAATAAAATACCTATTTTTTTCTCTTGCTTATGGCCATGAGCAAGGACATCACTTGCCAAGGTAAGTAAGAAAAAAAGTCCCACCACAACGGGTAAAACCCGCAATCCCAAAAAATTACGCATAATAAACCTCCCAAAATTTTTTTGGGGCTAATAACTAAATGGTGTATATGGGGATAAATGCGACAGGCCTGCTAGGTAGCTTATAGCTTCTTTTAGCCGGGCACTCAAATTTTATGTAGTTTGGGCGCCCGGTATCAATTTTTCTTCGTTTTGAAGCTGAAGCTTTGAGCTTGATCGTTCCCAGCAGGTAGTCATACACCCGGCCTCCTGAACAAAGCCCCCGTTGTTCAGGAGAAAAGGATATCTTTTGGCAGGTCTTCCGGCTCATCCCATCAGCCTCGGCCTTCCCATCCATTTTGAGAACTCAAAATAGGACAGTGGCGCACACGGAGACTGACTTTTGTGGGAATCACGGCGGCGGGACCGCTCCCGATTTTCACGGGATTCCCTATTAAGCTTTACAAGCACCAAAAGATAAAATGAACAGTGACATTTTTTTAGCTCAGGACGCAGAGGAAAGCAAGGGAATTAGTTGAGTGGTCGAGTAGTCGAGTGGTTGAGTGGTTGAGTGGGAGAGTGGGTGAGTGGGGTGGTGGGAGTCTGGAAGTTGAGGCGGTTCAGTCCATCCAAGCTAAACGAAATTGAATCAGGCCGTCATCAGGAAAACTCCTGCCAGCATGATCATGGCCCCGCAAAGCCTTAGCTTTAAATCCTTTTCCTTAAAGACTAGTGCACCAATAATCACCCCGAAAACAATGCTTAATCGCTTGATGGCTATTACATAAGGTACCAAGCCGATGTTTACTGCTGACATTTGGGAAATGAGCCCCATTGCTGTAAATAGTCCGATTAGGCTCAGCAAAAAGATGTTTTTTCTGGAGCCAAGGGAAATACTTTTTTGCTGTTTGAATAAAAGCAAGGTCAGGCCGGAAGCAATAAATGCTTGAACGCAAAAGGCCCAGAAAAAAGGGGATGTCTCCCTTATGCCCATTTTATCCACATTGGCGGCGATGCTCCAGATAAGGGCTACACAAAGCATAAGCCTGGGGCCTTTTTCTGAAAACAGTCCCTTGATGGGCCCCCAAAAGCCAGGTTTTGAGCTGCCTAAAATATATGAACCCAGAAAAATCAGAAACACGCCCAAAAAACCAGTAGGTTCTGGCTTGTCGCCGACCATGAGCGGAGAAGTAAAGAGCAAAAAAATCGGCGTAAAACTAAGGAGAGGCAGGGTCAGGGATAGGTCAGAGGCTTGGATGGCCCGGATATACAGGATCGTGGCCAGGATATTTAATCCGCCTCCAAGGGCCAGGATCCCCAAAAAACGCAGACTTAAATATTCAGGGACAGGGGTTATGAAACTTAAAGGAAGGAGAAACGGCAGGGAAAAGGCCTTCCATGCCCAGGCAATGACCAGAAAATTATTACCCTGTAGTCCCTTTTTGCAGAGGCCATCTTTAATGGCCTCGCAAAGGGCGGTAAACAAAGAGAGAACAATCCACATCAGTTCGGTTAGTATGCAGGTTTCGGGCCCAGGTGAGGGTATTTAATAAAGTTATTCACGTGAAGGACACATTATGAACAAGCCTGGTTTATATCCTGCGATCTACCAGGGCGTTGCGCTGATAGGCCCTCAAATGAAATTCTGGCAAGGCAGCCAGGATATGGTCAAAAATATCGGCCTGAATAGCCTCGTAATTGGCCCAATTTGTATCATTCACAAAGCAGTAAATCTCCAGTGGCAGACCTTTATCCGCCGTAGGCTGTAGATGACGCACGATCAGGGTCAGGTCTTGTCTGATATTGGGATGGGACTTAAGATAAGCCAGGATATAGGCCCGCAAGGTACCCAGGTTTGTCAGGCGCCGGCCATTGAGCACTGATTCCGGACTGGCTCCTACATTTTTATTGTGCTCCTCGATTTCTATCCTTTTTTGCTCCAGATAACTTTTGAGAATATCTATTTTTGATAAACGCTCCATGAGCTCGTCGTCCAGAAACTTGATGCTGGACTGGTCTATTAAAATAGATCTTTTAATCCTGCGCGCTCCGGCCTCTTCCATCCCCCGCCAGTTTTTAAAGGAATGATCCAAAAACTTAAATGTAGGGATTGCCACAATGGTCTTGTCAAAATTTTGCACTTTGACTGTATGCAGGGCAATATCAATGACATCGCCGTCAGCTCCAAACGCAGGCATCTCAATCCAGTCACCTTTTCGCAAAAGATCGTAACTGGCAATTTGAATGCTGGCCACAAAGGATAAAACCGTATCCTTAAAAATGAGCATGAGCACAGCGGTCAAAGCACCAATTCCACTTATCAGGCCCCAGGGAGATTTATCCAGGATAATGGAGATAAGAAAAATTCCCCCAATAATATAGACAAAAATTTTGACTAGTTGCAGATAACCTTTGATGGGGCGCCTGGCTGAAATGGGGTAGGTATTGTAGATGTCAACAAAGGAATCGAGAAGTTTGTTTACGACAAGAATAATAATAAAGGTTACATAAATAGAGACAATTTTCTGGCCATAGGAAAACAATGTGGGGAGGGCCTTTAGACCATAATAAAAGACCATGGCCGGGATCAGTAAGATCAACTGGTTAAACACCTTGTTCTTGATCAATACATCGTCCCATTTGGTCTTGGTCTTTGTAAGAATTTTATTGATCAAACCGAGCAGGTATTTTTGGCTCACTACATAACTTAACCAGCTGACAATAAAGACAAAGGCTAATTTAACCAGGTCGATACCGTAAGGGATATTCGCTAATCCATCCCAGATTTTATCCAGCATAACTTCTTTTACCTCTTAAACTTTTAGCCTTTCTGAACATCGTGTTTTACTCATATTCCCTGGTGTTTTGCCCTAGTAGACAAAAAACCTCATAGGTGATGGTTCCCCACCATTTGGCCAGCTCTTCCGGCAGGATTTTCTCTTTACCCTGTCCACCCAAGACATAGGCCAGGTCCCCCGGCCTGGTCTGCGGAATATGGCTTATGTCTATGGCTGTGAGTTGCATACAGACGCGGCCGATAACGGGGGCTCTTCTGCCATGGACAAGCATCCATCCTTTGTTGGACAGAGCGCGGGAGTAATTGTCTGCATAGCCACAGGCAACAAGAGCCACTTGCATGTCTCGCGGGGCAGTAAAAGTTTGACCATAACTTATACTTTGTCCTCTGGACAGGTCATGTACGGACAGGACCGGGGCCGTGACCTCCATTGCCGGAGTAAGCTTCTGTCCCTTTGCCTCCCACTTGGTTCCCCAAAATGGATTGGAGCCGTACAGGGAAATCCCCGGACGTTGGCCATCATAATGAAGTTCAGGGTAGGCCAGTAGGCCGGCAGAATTGACCAGAACCCGGGCAAACGAAAGGCCCCCTTTGTGCAGGTCCAGGCAAATCGTATCAAATTTCTTGCCCTGGGCCAGGACAAATTCCTTGGTTTCCGGATCATCAGCCGTGGCCAGGTGAGAGCAGACCATCTTTACTCGCACGTGGGGCATGGATTTAAGCTTGTTGATAAGTTTTGGCACGTCGTCCCTGGTAAAGCCTAGTCTGGCCATGCCCGTATCAAATTTAAGGGCGATACTTACCTGCCTGTCATTTCCAATATATTCTTGCAAGTAAGCCATCTGTTCCCACGTATAGATAAAAGGCATGATTTTATGGGGCACAATCTTTTCATAGTCTTCTTTTGTCACAGGTCCGAGTAAAGAAATGATCTCCCCGTCAAAAGGAACCTCCCGCAAAACCACTGCCTCATCAACGGTACCAACAGCCAGGATTTTGGCCCCGGCCTGGGCCAGAGTCGTGGCCACAGGGGCCAGCCCATGTCCGTAGGCATCAGCTTTGATCACAGGGATAGGGTTAGGGGCCATGGTTTTCAAAAACAAAAAATTTGCCCTGATCTTTGACAGATTTATCCTTGTTTTTACCAAATTATACCAGATAGTAGACATATTTGCTCACTTTAATCCAGTAGATTTTGTTTTGCTGTATATTTTTTCTCTTTTGGTTTGTAAACCATTATTATGCCAACGAAAACAGTTCTTGCCCATGTCCTCCATTTGATCGGGTGGACCCGCTAGCGTTCTAACTCAAAAGTATTTTCCACTTTTCGTCATTCTAAGGGAGCGGAAGGACCGAAGGATCTCCTGCCGTAGCGAACGGGATTCTTCGCTTTGCTCAGAATGACGTAATCAGAGCAACTAGCTGATGCACCCGACAAGACCTATGTAACATTTGAGATGGTTCAGGTTTTTAAATCGATTAATATCCTTGATTTCAGTAAAAAGGTAATGGTCGTTTTAATCCTTGCCTTCGGGAAGGGATGTTGCGAAAATAGTGTACGTCATGATTCCGTTTGACTTCCCACCTTATCTCACAACGCATTAAAATAACATAAAATCAGACCCCATCCTAATATCTAACCCCTAAATAATTAAGCGATTTTTAATTGAGTTTTACATTAACTATTTGGAATAAAAGTAGATTTTAAGCCAGCGATTTTCACTCAATAGGTGAGATTGCCACGGGCAGCTCCGCTGCCCTCGCAATGACAATCTCGCCCCTGTCATTGCGAGCGGAACAAAGTGGAGCGAAGCAATCTCAAAGTTTGAACTGCAAAAAAATCGCGCAAGTTAGGATTTAACTTACTTTTAATCTTTCACGTCTCACGCAGTACGCTTTAAAAGAATAATTAAGAGAAGCGAGCCAATTTTTATATTATTATATTAGGTTGGCAAAAAGGAAGTTTTTTTAGATCTAATAATTCCTATGGAAAGTTTTAATTTTTACGCTAACCATTGAGTATAATATGTAATTTTAATGCAGGTGGTCTGATTAATAAAAATTTTATATTGTCATAAAGTCTTTTTTTTATTTTTTTCTTGTTATAAAGGTGAGTTGATGTTATCTTCTTTGGAATTCCTTTAGGGGAAAGGATTTGTGTTAAGTATCTTAAATTTATCTAATTTATGTTAGATCTCTGAATGTATCGAGGGGATCTGAGGAGGAAGCATGTATTCTATAGCCAAACGAAAAGGCCAGTATTTTCTGCTTTTGCCGCTTGTACTCTTTATTGTAGGCTGTCATTTATGGAACTCAAACAATAATACACAGTCTAATGAAGCAGTCGTAGAGGCTAGGCAGAAAATCGCGCAGTATAAAGAAGAGGCTACGCTATTGGCCTCACGCATTAAGCGTCAATATGAAGGTAATGAAAACACGCAGAACTATATCAAGGCCCGGGATTTGTACGATATTGCTATGACTCAGAATAACAGCTGGGTGACTTCGTTGAAGCTTGGCATCGCAAATAATGAAGACCTAGAAAAGACGCAAGCGTTTAAAGACAAGGCAAAGTCTGCCGCTGAGGCCTCTAAGACATTTAGAGAATTTGGTAATAGTGTAATGCCTAAGACTAAGATGGTTGGGGTATCATATATAGTGGTGAGCAACCTCATAGGATTACTAGTCGAGAATGGGCTCGTTATATGGAATAACTACAGGGGAGAGCAAGAAGCGGCCAGAGTAGCCGCAGCAGAGCGAACCGAGAAGGAACTTAGATGGTCTAGGTGGGAAGACATTAAGTAATCACGCCAATGAAAACGATCTAACCCTTCATTCCAACCGACCGGCTCCGCCAGCGGCTGGGTCCACATAATGAGCCTATAGAAAAACGCCAAAATGGCTGTTTTTCTGGAATTCGGGAATAGTAGTAATTTCATGTAGTTACAAACCCATAAGTTGTGAAAAATGATTTTTTCTACAGACTCGTTGGGCTCTAAATAAATGGAGGAGGTAATGTATTATCCAAAAGGCAAGAAGGAAATTTTCCAAAAGTTCCTTCAATTAGCGTATAAAAAATTGGTGATGAATAGATTTTTTCATACGGGTTATTAAAAGGTTATAGGTATAGGTTTCCTGAAGGGCGGAGTCTTTACGAATTGCAACCTAGGCAACCTCAATAATCACATAGCGTAGGTACTTGTTTTGCCTGTAAGTAATTCCTCTGTCATGATAATTTTCTCCTGATGAATATTGAAGAGACAAGACAGGGTGCATCCGCTAGTGTTCTAGCTCAAAAGTATTTTTCACCTCTCGTCATTCTGAGGGAGCGGAACGACCGAAGAATCTCCTACCGTAGCGAATGAGATTCTTTGCTTTGCTCAGAATGACGTAATCAGAGCAACTAGCGGATGCACCCGACAAGACCTATGTAAGATTTGAGATGGCTCAGGTTTTTAAATCGATTAATATCTTTGATTTCAGTAAAAAGGTAATAGTCGTTTTAATCCTCCCCTTCGGAAAAGGATGCTGCGAAAATAATAAGCGTTCATGATTTCGTTTGACTTCCCACCTTATCTCACAACGCATTAAAATAACATAAAATCAGAACCCATCCTAATATCTAACCCCTAAATTAAGCGATTTTCACTCGATAGTTGAGATTGCCACGGGCAGCTCCGCTGCCCTCGCAATGACAGGATGTGCGCTATGTCATTGCGAGGAGCGTTAGCCTTGATGCAATCTCAAACTTTAAACTGCAAAAAAATCGCGCAAGTTAGGATTTAACTTGTTTTAATCTTTCACGTCTCACGCAGTACGCTTTAAAAGAATAATTAAAAGAAGCGAGCCAATTTTTTATTTAAAATATTATGATTATATTAGGTCGATGAAAAGGAATTTTTTGGGCTAACTTATTTCTATGGAAAGTTTTAATTTTTACGCTAACCATTTAAGATAATATGTAATTTTTATACAGATAGTCTGGTTAACTTGATTTTTTGATTGTCAAAAAGCCTATTTTTTATTTTATCTTAATACAAAAGTAAGTTAGGGTTATTTTAATTAAATATTATTAAACCATATTAATTTATGTTAGCCAGTATCATAAACGACTAGTTTAATGTGTAATCTTATCAGATAGAAGTATCACTTATATTCTTTATAGGTGGTAGATGGAGATGTTTTATGAACTACTTTGACAAAATGAAAGGCGTAAAAAGAAGTCCGCCGCTTGTAAATTTATCTGAAATTTTTTGGTCCTGGGTCGGCGCTTTTTCAGGCATCTCATCTGTTGCATATGTTCATTACAATCTCCTAGGACAAACGGATTTAGTTATGATAATAGGCTCTTTTGGGGCTTCAGCAGTTCTTATTTATGGGGTTATAGAAAGTCCTTTAGCTCAACCCAGAAACCTAATAGGTGGCCATATTTTTTCGGCTATAATAGGTGTAGCCGCCTATCAGCTATTTCATAGCCATATGTGGCTTTCTGCGGCGGTTGCCGTTGCGACAGCTATTGCTATCATGCATGCTACAAAAACCCTTCATCCTCCAGGAGGGGCTACGGCATTAATTGCGGTAATCGGAAGCCAAAAGATTCATGACCTTGGTTATCTTTATGCAGTTATACCTGTTGGCTTGGGAGCGGTCATCATGTTGATTGTTGCACTTTTGGTAAACAATATCCCCAAAAGTCGCAGATACCCACAGTTTTGGTTATAAAGTGTTAAATTCACCGTAACTTTCGGTCCACCGCTAATGGAACTAAAAGAAGAAAAGTTATGATAACTTCTGGCTATTGTTGCCTAATTTAAAGAAAATGCGGTCTAATCAGTCGTTGAAGTCAGATGTGCGAAGGCTAGCGTTTTTATACGCCGCTGAACTTAATGTATTAGGCAAAAAGATGTCAGCAATGGCAAAAATTATGAATAAATACCAGGCGGTTAAGTTATTATAAGGAGAGGAATATGAAGAAGATTTTGGTGCTGTATTATTCAATGTATGGTCACACTGAAACAATGGCAAAAGCGGTTGCCGAAGGGGTAGGTTCAGTTGATAGTATTGAGGTAACGGTAAAAAGAGTGCCTGAGCTTGTGCCCGAAGAAGTCGCTCGTAAAGCCGGTGCCAAAATGGATCAGGAAGCTTCCGTAGCTGACCCCAAAGAACTAGATAAATACGATGCCATTATTTTTGGTTCTCCAACTAGATTCGGGAACATGGCATCTCAAATGCGTAATTTTTTAGATCAAACAGGATCCTTATGGCTCAAAGGTGCCTTGGTAGGAAAGATAGGCAGTGTCTTTACAAGTACTGGTACTGGTGGAGGAAACGAAACAACGATCCAATCATTTCATACAACACTATTTCATCACGGTATGGTTGTCGTTGGTTTGCCATATTCTTGTCAAGATTTACTGGATATATCTCAGGCAAGAGGCGGATCTCCATTAGGTGCCGGGACGCTAGCGGGTATTGACGGTTCAAGGCAGCCATCTGAAACTGAGCTTTCTATGGCAAAATTTCAAGGTAAGCATGTTGCCGAGATAACAAAAAGAATGACATAAAATTGCCTAACGATGAGGCATATCCGGACAGGACGTATCCAGTGTCTATACCTGTTGAGGTAAAGTTTAATTCTCTTCTTTTTTTAACCGCAGACCCACGCAGACTAACGCAGACATTTTTGTTCGGCAGATGTTGCCGAACAAGAACCTGACGGCCTTATAGGCCGTGTTTAAGCTTAGTAGCAATCACTTTCTGGGGTGATGATAGCCGTTCCGATTTTTTATTTGAAATATTATGATATTAGGTCGCTGAAAAGGAAGTTTTTTAGGGCAACTACATTTTAGGAGAAACTTGAATTTTTACGTTAACCATATAAGATGATATGTAATTATAATTCAGTTAGTTTGAATGGGCAAAATTTTAGAAAGTCAAAAAAGTTTATTTTTTATTTTCCTTGCTATAAAAATTAATTAATGCTAATTGTTTTGAATAACATTTAGGATAATGCATATATCGACAAAATGATTACGTTTTAATACTTGAAGTAAGAAATGGTTCTTACGGTTGGTTGCCAAAGGACGCGTGGGATTGGATAAGTGAAAATGTGCTACGTTAAAACATTTAAATAAGAGCATGCACCCGCCTACAAATCGGCGCTTTTCCGGCCGCTTGACTCCCGCTTAAAGTTTCGTGTTTTCAAAATGTTGTTGCCCAGCAATGTTAGCGCCAGGCGATGACTGTCGCTATTTGTTGCTGTTGTTATCAAAAAATAGCCAATGTATGGCTGATCGCTATCGATTAATTTGTGTGGTTGGTTATTAGATAGCGTTTTATCTATCAAGCCGCAGAAAAAAAGGAGTGTTTTATGAATATGTATGTTGGCAATCTTGCCTTCAGCGTGACCGAAGATGATCTGAATACTGCATTCTCAGAATTCGGAGAAGTAGAAAGTGTGAACATTATAACGGAAAAGTACTCAGGACAGTCAAAAGGTTTTGGCTTTGTTGAAATGTCAGACAATTCAGAAGCTGATAAAGCGATAAAAGCCTTGAATGGAACCGAACTGAAAGGGCGCGAAATAAAAGTAAACCAGGCAAAACCTCGTGGCGAGCGTTCCTCGCGCAAACCAAGATATTAACACCTGACAAGTGCATCAAGACTGACAGCTAGGCCATTGGCCTAGCTGCAGCTTATGCTGGCCGTTGTGATAGTAGAAAAGCCAGATTTTTATATAAACTAGCCCGTAAGGGCTAAGATCTAAGATTTTTATCTGCCACTCGGTGGCAGGAAAAGAAAACTTTGAGCCTTCCTGCCCTGTTGAATCCTGCCTTCTGGCAGTCAAGAAATGAAAAGGGTGCAGCGAAAAAAAACAGTATGCTCTCATCATTTCGTTAGACTACCCGCCTTATCTCTCAACATATTAAAATAACAGAGAATCTGAATTTATTCTTGTTGGTAATGCAACATCGTCAAAATTATATCTAAAAGCAAGTTTTGCTTCACCTTTAATTTTTAACGTCTCAAGCAGTACGCTTTAAAAGAATAATTAAAAGAAGCGAGCCAATTTTTTATTTGAAATATTATGATTATATTAGGTTGGCGAAAAAGAAGTTTTTTAGGTTTAATAATTTCTATAGAAAGTTTTAATTTTTACGTTAACCATCTAAGATGATATATGATTTTAATATAGATGCCCTTATTAATCGTAATTATAGAGCTCCAATAAACCTATTTTTTTTATTTTTTCTTGATACAAAGATAAATTGATGTTAGAATAGCAAATATTACTTATGAATCTAAATTTATGTGCTAGAAATACATGAAAAAAATAGAGATTTAAGATATAAATAAATGCTCGCTCTCATATAAAGAGTTCTATGGTCTTATGGACGAGCTTTTATTTAAGATTTTTGGACGTCTCACAAAAGAAATTCTAAAATTTGTACTCTTTAACGATGAGGTTGTGAATGTTTTGAAAAAAGTTCTTAAAGCTCCTAGTTACATAATTCACAGTATTTTCATCGAAAACTCGGAGTTACTTTTAAATAAAGAAGGATGAAATGAATTTTTATCAGAGGTTAAAAGCTATTAGAAATACAATCAATTCAGCATACCAATTGCTAAGTCAGGTCGTAGAAAGCCTAATGGAATCAAAGAGGTTAGAGTCTAATAAGATATTTAATAATATCGAAAGAAGATATGAAATGTAACTTTCTAACATAGCGCATCCACTTTGACCTCAAAAGCCTTGTGGCTTTGGCGTACGTGATGCGCACCGTTAAACAACCAAACCGTGCCGTAAAAAGGAGGGACAAGTCATGGAAGAATTATTCGTCTTTAGACTCAACAAATTAAAAATTCTGGACAGTCGTGAGTGGGGACCTGGCGAACTTAAGATACTAAGTTTCATTACAGGTGAAGACGTGAACCTTCCCGTGTTGGATGATCTTCAGCGCACAACAGATCCGGAGCGAAAAAAACAACTGATCAAGGTCGCTACCCAATCGGTTCTGAGTTCAAAGGTTTTAATGCAACTGGACAACGTAAGAGACGGTCATCAAATGACATTCGGTGACACAGGATACGCACTGTATACCGCTCAAAAGATACCGGAATCGTTCAACTGGCGTCTAATAATCCTTGAGATTGACGAAGATGTAAACAATCTAGGACGAAAGCTAGACAATGTGATTAACGCTCCGGAATTCGATGGTTTCGTGGGCAACGTTTTAGCTCTGGCCAGCGCTGCAGCGAATCCTGCTGCTGTAGCTGGAGTTGCTATTGCAAAGTACGTGTTTGGCATAATTGCAGATACGATGATTGAAAACAAAGACGACCAGGTGGGTCTAGTTTATCAGTCGTTTACTCGAGAAGAACATTACCCCCACGGAGAGAGAAAGCGTGATAATGTTCCGGACCTGAGCAATAACGTGCTGGTTGACTATTCGATTTTCGGGACGACTTACGAGAGACCTAAAGTTGCCTAACCATTAGGATTAATCAGACCGCAAACTGCGGAGCACATATTTCAAAAGGCTGCAGCCCTGTTGTCGGTCTGATTAATCCACACCTTGAAATTGTAGATAAGCAATTTTTTTATATTGCTGTTGTATTGTCTTATTCTTGAACTAAGAAAATTACATCAATTCGGCCTTGGATTTGGATGTCAGGTTAAAATTTTAGCTGAGTGTTCTTGTTTTTAGACCGGAAGTTGCAAACAAATTAGGAAAAAATAAGTAAATAATCAGCTCAGAATCCATTTTCACAAAGATTAGTCTGAAAGCCGCTGTTCAAATAGGCGGGAAGTAAACGTTGTATTTGTTTTTTTCTACAAACTCGGTAGCTCTGTTAATTGAAACTGCGGCGCACAGGACGCTTCAACGAATTTTCTGTAGGGAGGTATTTTTAGATGAAGGAAAACTGTGAATTACAAGCGCAGCTTACGTTCAGGATAGTGGTTATCGGAATCGCGTTCCTTTTGATTGCATTCGTTGTCTCTGTCCTTGTTTTCAAGAACTCGGAAAATCCGGCAGAAAGCATCGTCGCTGTGTTGGGAGCCGTTACAGGAGTGCTGGGGTCGCTAGTCGGCTATGTGGCGGGTCAGGCAGGAAAGGAGAAGGCAGAGGAGCGTGCTTCTAAAGCCGAACGTCAACTGACAGCAGTTGTCGATAAGGGTGGGCAAGGCATATTAGAGCAAGCCAGGGAGGCCTACCCTGACATATTTAATATAGTGAGGGATAGACAAAATGTATAAACATATCGAGGATAACGGAGATATTCATATGCTTGTAAACAGCAAAGGTGAAACATTGCTTGTATGCGCTGAATGTGGGCGGAGATGGCATGGAAGGGTTATCTCGTTCAAAGACGATAAGCCGCCGAGTCATCCCCAGAAGTACTTCGCTAAGCTGCATTCTGCTGGTTCAGCAGTTGTCGATAAGGGTGGGCAAGGCATATTAGAGCAAGCCAGGGGGGGCTACCCTGACATATTTAAATAATATAGTGAGGGGTAGACAAAATGTATAAACATATCGAGGATAACGGAGATATTCATATGCTTTAAATAGCAAAGGTGAAACATTGCTTGTATGCGCTGAATGTGGGGGGAGATGGTATGGAGAGTTCACCCCGTTCAATGACGATAAGACAAATACTACCCGGCAGTACTTTGCTGAGCTGCTTTCTGCTAATCCAGAGCTTCTTGTGAGTTTGAATATAGACTTGGACAAATTATTATAGTTTTATGAAGAGCTAACGAGCCAATTAAGGCGTCTCCTCGCTACGCTCGGTCCGCTTATTGGTGACGTTGAGCCTGTAGAAAACACCCAAAATAACCGATTTTCTGAAATTCGGGAATAGGAATTTCAGGTAGTTATAAGTCCATAAATTGTAAAAAAGGGTTTTTTCTACAGACTCGTTAGGGGGATAAAAATGAAATACAATGCTGATGTTTTCTGTGTACAGTTTCCGATCGTCAAACAATTTATTTATCACTTGATATGCTACAGGGAATTAAACCGTGTCCTCCAGGATCTTGACCTTAAGAACGAATTCTGGACATACACCTCAAATGCTCACCTTTTGCAATGCACCATTTTATGGTGCATGGTTTTCGGTTCAGATGGATGCAATCGGACACATTGGAAGAATTTATGTGGTTCAGATTCTGTCAAGCTTAAAGATAGCTTTAGGCAAGGTCTCTTCAAGTCGACAAAATTAAACCAGGAAACTTGGCAGGTGTATTGGAATAAGATGAATAGTTTCAGAGGTGGTTATGCCGCCCATCGGGAACTAGAATTTACTGATCCCGTTCCAGATTTTACTACTGCTCAAGAAGTCGCTTACTTTTACGATCAATGGATTCGTGAGGTGATTCTTCCAGATGTTTTTGATGAGCCGCCTTTAAAAAAATCAGCGTTTAAAATACAGCAGGAAATTAGGCCATTAGCTGTGCATTTTCTATCAGAAACTTATCTATTAAAATTCCACGCCAAGCAAAACGCTGGACACTGACTGGCAAAATTCGCTACGCTCGTTTGTCAGCAGGTCAGCGCTGGTGTTATGCATTTTAGGACCTAGCTCACATGGTTTTATGGCTAAAAATACCGCTTGTTCTCGTTGCCCTGGGCATTTTGGCTTTGATATTGGCCGCATGGATTGGAACAGTTATCTGGGACAAATCAACATCTCGCCTTGTTGAAACGCTTTCAGCATCTCAGGAGAACCATTCACAAGATAGAGTTAATTTCAAGGAACTTAATAGCTTGCCGGAGCCTGTAGCAAGGTATTTTCGTCTTGTTTTAAAGGAGGGGCAGCCAATAATTCGTTCCGTCAAGCTTTCCCAAAAAGGAGAATTCCGGACAAGACCAACGGACAAAAAATGGGCCAATATGGAAGCAGTGCAGCATTTTACAGCAAGAGGCCGGGGGTTCGTTTGGGATGCTAGTATTCGAATGATGCCACTTTTGACGGTGCGTGTTCGTGATACATATGTAAAAGGACAAGGGTTTATGACTGCTAAGCTTATGTCCTTAATAACCGTGGTTGATGAACACGATAAATCAGAGCTAAACGGTGCTGCTCTCCAACGATATCTGGCTGAAGCGGTCTGGTTCCCTACAGCACTTCTTCCCAGTCAAGGTGTAGAGTGGAGCGAGATAAATAATCACACAGCCAGGGCAACTCTCAGGGATTACAATACATCGGTATCACTGGAGTTTCATTTTAACCAGGTCGGCGAGATCGTAGGAATTTACACTCCGGGTAGATATCGTGAGGTAAATGGAAAGTACGAGCTGACACCCTGGTCTGGTCAATATAGAAGGTATGAAGAACGAAATGGTATCCGAATTCCTCTGGAAGGGGAAGTTAAATGGGAGTTATCTAGCGGCAGCTTTCCATATTGGAAGGGAGAGCTTGTTGAGATTGAGTATGTCTTTTAAGCGAACGCCGACATACAAAAAGAGAATTGCATAACATGGCGTTCACCTGACCGCTATTCCTCTGCTCTTCATTGCGCCTTTTGACTACCCGCCTTATCTCACAACAGATTAAAATAACATAAAATTTGAACCCTTCCTTATATCTAACACCTAAGTTGAGCGATTTTTAATTGAGTTTTTCGTTAACCTTTTGGAATAAAATTAGATTTTGAGCCAGCGATTTTCACTCAATAGGTGAGATTGCCACGGGCAGCTTCACTGCCCTCGCAATGACAATCTCGCCCCTGTCATTGCGAGCTTAAGCAAAGTGGAGCGAAGCAATCTCAAACTTTGGACTGCAAAAAAATCGCACAAGTTAGGATTTAACTTGTTTTTAACTTTTCACATCTCACGCAGTACCCTTTAAAAAAATTACGAGAAGCGAATTAGTTTTTTACTGGAAATAATGTTATTATATTAAGTTGGTGAAAAGTAAGTTTTAAGGCTAACTAACTTCTAGTAATAATTTAAATTTTTACATTAATCGTTTAAAATGATGGTATAAGTTTAATACAGGTGATCTGATTAATAATGGTTTTAAATTATCATAAAAGCCATTCTTCTCATTTTTTACTTGAAATAAAAATGAGTTAATCTTATAAAAAATAAGTATTAAATGACACATAAATTTATCTTGTTGGTATGTAACATACAGCGGATACAACAGAAGGTAGGCGAGTTTTGAGGTTTCCAAAAGCGAATATAGCAGGAAAAGATAATTTATTGCGAATTTGGGTCGACGCCGATGCATGCCCAAACGTTATTAAAGAGATCCTATTTCGTGCAGCTGTAAGAGTACAAGTCATTATCACTTTAGTGGCCAACCGGTCGCTGAGAATACCCCACTCACGTTTTATCAAGAACGTCCAAGTGCCACCCGGTTTCGATGTTGCAGATAACCACATCGTTCAACAAGTACGCCCAGGGGATCTGGTTATTACCGCAGATATTCCTCTTGCTGCCGCCATTATTGAAAAAGGAGGCCACGCACTTAACCCTCGAGGTGAACTTTATACAACTGATAATATCCGGCAGCGCTTGGCAATGCGTGATTTTGGGGAAGAGTTAAGAAGTACGGGAGTGGATACCGGTGGTCCATCACCTTTTAGCCGGCGCGACCGCCAAATTTTTGCTAGTAAACTAGATTGTTTTCTAGCTAAGTGCAAAATTGCGTAAAGGGTTGCAAATGCACATATCAATGGCATGCAGCTGACCGCATTTGCCCTCGGTGGTTTTTTGAAGCCTTGTCTCCCGCATGAAGTTTGGTGCAATTTTAAAGTTGTTTGCTCCGCGTGTTTGGCGCAGCTTACGCCTATACGTTGAGCCTGTTGAAAATCTCCAAAATGGGCGATTTTTTGAAAATTGGACATAGTAATTTCAGCTAGTTACAAGCCCATAAATCGCAAAAGATGGATTTTTTTACAGACTCGTTGTGTGGAATGAGGTGGCATGCAAAGACTTTAATAAAATTAGTTGAACAAATAGATATTCATATTAGAAATAGAACCTAAAAATAGGGGAATAAATGAAGAAAATATTGACCGTCTTGGGGGGTATTTTTGTTGTTCTTGTAATTGTGAGCATTATTGGATTTCTAATATTGAACTATTTCGGTAATAATTTAGATACAGAAAGTATGGCTTATGTTGATGAAAATATACCCAAAATTATTAGTGCATGGGATTCAAATGAATTAATCAACCAAGCAAGTCCTGAATTACTCCAAGTTATGTCTAAAGAAAAAATAGAATATTTTTTTAAATTTTTTTCAGATAGGTTGGGTTCATTAAAAGAATATAAAGGTTCTAAAGGTAAGGCAAATATTTTTATAACTACAGGAGAAGGGAAAGTAATTACTGCCGCATACTTAGCCGAGGCATTATTTGAAAAAGCTCCTTCGACGATCCAAATTCGCATAATAAAACATGACGACAAATGGCAGATTTTAGAGTTTCGTGTAAATTCCGATGCTCTTATCCCATAACTGTTTGATTTAATGATATCTTTTGCACACAACAAGGCTTTGTATCCTGAATGCGTTCCTGCTGGCATGTTGCCTTTAACGAGTATCGAATAAGCCCTAAACGTCATGCCCGTTTTCGCGTTCGGGGGGATGCGTCCGGTGAGCGTGGCCGTTAGTTGAAACATATATAATGTTCAAAAACATAGGGGTAGAAAAGATGAGATTAGAAGTATGAAAGGTGCAAATCGTGTAAATATAAAGCCAGGTTTGCGGGTTTTAATTGTATTAAAGAAGGACCAGCGAACAGGAAAACTAACGGAAGGAATAGTGAAAGGTATTCTGACAAAATCTTCTACTCATCACCATGGTATTAAAGTCCGCTTAGAAAGTGGTGAAATTGGGCGAATTAAAGAAATGTTAGGTTAAGGGTGTCAAATAATAAAAGGCAATGGCTAACAACTGGATGACCTCGGGTTTGCTGTAAGCTATTTGCTAGTATGAATTGCAAACTAAATATTGAATAAAAAATTTATTTCCTGACTACAACAGAGTATGGGGTGAAAGATAGGCCGCTAATTTCCGGTTGTAGGAATAGGTTGTAATGATAATGGGTGGCAAATTACAGGCGAAACTGAATTTTAAAAGCCAAACTTGTCCATTATGCAAAAAAGCGGAGCTTAGCAAAATCCACAAGGACAGGCGCCGTGACTATTTTCTTTGCCAGGCGTGTAAATTAGTCTTTGTGCCATCGGCGCAGTTTTTATCTGCGAAAGATGAAAAGGCCGAATATGATTTGCACCGCAACTCTCCGGATGATCAAGGCTATCGTCATTTTTTAAGCCGCTTATTCATCCCCCTGCAAGAAGTTTTGGCACCCGGAAGTCATGGCCTGGATTTTGGTTCCGGCCCCGGTCCTACGCTTTCTATCATGTTTGAGGAAGCCGGACATTCCATGGTAATCTATGACCGTTTTTATGCGCAAAATCCACTTGTGCTGGAAAATCAATACGACTTTATTACTGCTACCGAAGTGGTGGAGCACCTGCATGACCCGAAAAAAGAGATGGATAGATTGTGGGGTTGCTTGAAGCCGGGTGGCTGGCTGGGCATAATGACCAAGTTGGTTTTTGACCGTGAGGCGTTTGCACATTGGCACTATAAAAACGATCCTACCCATGTCTGTTTTTTTGCCCGGTCGACGTTTGAATGGATAGCCGACCAGTGGCAGGCTAAGCTGACTTTTGTTGGTAAAGACGTGATTCTTTTTTACAAAAAGAATTAGGAAAAGAGCTTTATCTGTGAAGGTCATAAAAAAGACAGCTATCAAAGCGGCTGCACCTGCGTTCCAATGCGCCCGGTGAGTTTTGACCTTCGGAGGAAAACAATGTAAACGTGCTAGTTCTTTTTATCGCTCTAAATTAGATATTCGTTACCTGCCATGGATAATTTTATCATCATTATAGCATACCTCCTTATAGGTATATTGTTGCGCCGAATATCTCGATTCCCGGATGAAACGGGAAATGTACTTAATCTGTTCGTTATTTATGTCTCCTTGCCAGCCCTGGTTTTACTAAAGATCCCAGAATTAACTTTTTCAAAAGAACTATTGGTTCCTACATTAATGCCATGGGCAATGCTCTTATTGTCTGCTTTTGTGGTTATAATTTTATCTAAAATTCTAAAATGGGACAGAGAAGTTACAGGCGCTCTTTTGCTTCTAGTGCCACTGGGCAACACTTCATTTCTCGGCATCCCTATGGTGAAGGCTTTTTTTGGGGATCAAGCTGTTTCTTATGCTGTGCTTTATGATCAATTAGGCTCCTTTCTGGCTCTGGCCACGTATGGTTCCTTGATCCTGGCATTATATGGGCAGCGTAAAAGCACTCCCTCAATATATGATGTAGCTAAAAAAATAATCACTTTTCCCCCTTTTATTGCGCTTGCTCTTGCATTTCTTCTCAAATCTTTTTCATACCCGATTATCATAAATTCTCTCCTTCAAACCCTGGCGGCAACACTGGTGCCGGTAGTGATGATTGCGGTAGGGTTTCAATTTACCTTGCGTTTAAGAAAACAAGTGGTCTCGCCTCTTTGCATTGGACTTGCGATTAAACTTGTTGCCGCGCCTCTTGCTGCCCTTTTTATATCCAAACTCTTTGGTTTTAGCGGACCTGCCGCAAAGGTCTCAATTTTTGAAGCGGGTATGCCCCCAATGGTATCAGCGGGTGCCTTGGCTATCCTGGCCGGTCTTTCTCCTGCCCTGACTGCAGCGCTGGTGGGGCTGGGTATTATTTTGAGCTTTGCTACACTTCCATTATTATACCAATTCCTGTAATTACTTATTATGATTAATTTTTGTCGTGAGATTAAGATAAACTTAAGTTGAGCGATTTTTAATTTAGACTTACATTAAAAACATTGGAATAAAAGTAGATTTTGAGCCAGCGACTTTCACCCAATGGGTGAGATTGCCACGGGCAGCGTAGCTGCCCTCGCAATGACAATCTCGCCCCTGTTATTGCGAGCTTAAGCAAAGTGGAGTGAAGCAATCTCAAAGTTTGAACTACAAAAAAATCGCTCAATTTAGGGTAAAGTAATCCAGGGTCAGAACCGGATGAGGGGCATGAACCCCCATATCACCAAAGCCATATCTCCATAAAACATTACTCAAAAAACCAGGGTTTATTTTCATAATTGCTTTTTCTACAATCACGTGAGGCGTATTTTGGGAAAGTCAACGAGGGATGGACATCAAAGATTTCGAAAAATTTTTACTATATATAGCGTCGCATTAATTGGCGTTCTCTTTGTGCTGCTTGCGCCACCAATCCCCCAAGACCCTGAATACCACAACTTTTCTGACCAGCGAACAATGATTGGAATCCCTCATTTTTGGAATGTGGTTACAAGCCTGCCTTTTCTTGTTGTAGGTATCATTGGTTTACTCACACTATTACACAGGAAATCTTTGAAATATTCACGTTCACTATTAAAATGTTATCTGGTTTTTTATGCTGCTACTTGTGCTATAGGGATTGGTTCGGCCTATTATCATTTGCATCCAACTAATGAAACTCTGGTGTGGGATAGATTGCCAATGACAGTAGCGTTTATGGCTTTTTTTTCCATTATCATTGGAGAGTATATTTCTGAAAAAACAGGGAAAAGGCTGTTTCTGCCACTAATTATTGCAGGTATTATTTCTGTAGCATATTGGTACTTTACGGAGAAGTACGGTCACGGTGATCTTCGTCCATATGCTCTGGTGCAGTACTTGCCACTTTTTCTAATCCCAATGATTTTAGTCATGTTTCGTTCGCGATTTTTACGTAGTAAATACATTTGGATTATGCTGGGTGTTTATGTTTTTGCAAAGGTTTTTGAAATATGGGATGGATATATGTACAATCTTACCGTTTTCATGGGAGGTCATTCTATCAAGCATGTTTTGGCCGCACTCGTGCCCTTGATTTTTATTGTCGCGCTTAAGAAACAAAATGATAACGAAGCCAACTAGTCTATTTTTGTACTTTTAAATATGGTATGGTTAGAAACTAGAGTAATCAGGGGATGCAACCATTTTGTTTCTCGCCTTCCAGAATTCAGGAATGGAAAATAGGGCAGTGAAATCATCTATTGCCCATGTTTCCGTTTAACTTCCTGCCTTGTCTTGTAACATATTTAGATTGATAAAAATCAAAAAACTTTATTTGGAATGCAAAAGGGGCAAGATTATATCTACAAACAAGACGTCACCTATTTTTATTCCTCATGTCTCACGCCGTACTCTTAAAAGATGTAAAAGAAGTCACCAAACTTTGTTGAAAACAGTGTGATTATATTATGTTGGTTAATGTAAATTTTTTATAATTTAAATATATATCAGCGTTAGATAAATTTATTTGTCAATTTTCCTTGACTAAGAAAGTGCTTAACAATAATAGGCAAAAGTTCTTGGAGCCATATAAATCTATGTTCTGCTCTCAGATGACTTGATTAATGGAGTAACAATGACCGACGTTATTTTAGAGAGTTTACGCGCAATGATAATTGGTTCGATATTTTTCTTTTTGTTCTTCAGTCGCGACGTGAAAGAAGTGCGTAAGATTGATGGGTGGTTTCATATTGTGATAGGGTTTGCTCTGATTTTTTGGGGAACGATAATCGATGTAACTGACGATTTCGAGAGTCTGAACCGTTTTATTATTGTCGGAGATACCGAGTTCAGGTCTTATTTGGAAAATGTTGTGGGCTATCTTTTTGGCTTCTTATTCCTCGCTATAGGCATTTGGAAGTGGCTGCCTAAGATTGTTGAGCAAGACAAACAAAACAAACAACAACTCAACAAGGCGATTGAAGAGGTTAAGGTTCTGAGCGGACTGTTGCCAATTTGCTCTTCATGTAAAAAAATCCGCGATGATAAAGGCTATTGGAATCAACTTGAAGCTTACATCAGTAAGTATTCTGAAGCTGAGTTTACTCACGGACTGTGCCCGGAATGTGCCAAAGCACTTTATCCTGGTATAAAATACAAAAAATGAGTTTAGATTAATTAAACTAGTTACGATTTAATCTGATATACTCCCGGAAAAGAATACCCTGTTAGATTTTACATTGACTAGTACCGTTTCTACTCACGGCACTATTTATCGAATCCTTTAATCCGTTCGCTCACTGTTCCACCCGCGCAATTTATAATATTCCCCAAGCATATATTCAAATTCTTCTTTGTTCAGGCTCTGGCCGTCTGGCAGGGCTTCGCTGTGCAGCCGCTTTGGAAGGCGGTCATGTTCGGGTTTTAGGCCTTCACGCAGGTTAAATTGCCGTGTCATATCGGCAATGGATGCGGCTATGTTTTTCAAATCCTCTTTGGTGACGGAAAGACCGGTCACCAGGTGTACGAGTTTGGCCAGCTCTTCCCAGGAATACAGGTCGCGGTAGAAACGACACAGGATCAAGCTGTCAAAGATGGTCAGCCTGTCTTCATAATCGATCAACATCTCGGCCTTGCCTTTAACTGCGTCAGGCGAGATATGTCCGGCCAGTTCCGGCTTGTAAAAAGTGCTACGCAGATGGCAGGCGCCGCGATCTGCTACAGCATAGGCCAGGCCCATGCCTTTGAGCACTCTTGGGTCATATCCGGCCGGTTCCAGACCTTTGACGTGGATGGCCAAGTCTTCTAGGCCCCAGGTTCTGGCAGCAAAAACAATGCCCTCGGCCAGGACAGAGCCGATTCCTCTGCGCATGGCTATATCCTTTAGCAGGTCGGCCACGGCCTGAGCCTGGCCGTAATCAATGGGATATTTTACTTTGCCCCGCCTGACCGCCTCAATGGTAAAGGCACAAAGATTTCCGCCAGTTATGGTATCCAGCCCCAGACGATCACAGAGGTCGTTTAAATAGGCGATCTGGTCCATCTCCTCAATCATACATAGCCCGCCAAAGGCATAAATGGTCTCGTATTCGGGTCCCTCAATGGTCAGGCCCTGGTGAGGACCGCTTTTTATTTTTGCCTTGCGGCTACAGGCCATAAAACATTTGGCACATGCGTGTGGGGTAACCTGATGTTCTTTATGATATGTCTCGCCACTGATCTTTTCCCAATGTGCACATGTACCTTGTTGCCAGTAACGGCTCGGGAATGCCCCGACAGTGTTCATCATGGCTACCATCATGGTCGTGCCCAGGGTTTTGTAAGCCTTGACCCCGGGATTATTCTTATTGGTGCTTACAAACTTTTTGCTATAGGCGGCCAGGTCCCTGGAGCTATATAGTGGACGTCTGAAGTCGCCCTGGAAAACAATGGCTTTGAGTTTTTTGGCGCCCATTACCGCACCGACGCCGGTTCGTCCTGCAGAGCGCCAGTAGTCGTTTTCAATTACAGCCAGCCGGACCAGGTTTTCGCCAGCCGGACCAATAACGACTGCTCCGGGATTGCGGTATCCGGGTTTGTTGAGACTAAACCTGGCCTTGGCTTCGTCTTCGGTTTTATAGCTGTCCAGTCCCCAGAGCTCTGAGGCGTCAAAAAAAGTGCAACCATCAGGATGAATGGACAGGGCAGTTGGTTTTTTGCTCTGGCCCTTGATGACCACGGCGTCGACACCGATAGAATCCATAGCCTCTGGCACTTTGCCCCCGGCATACGATTCCGTATAGAATCCGGTTAACGGGGACTTGGTAAACACGCCATAACGGCTTCCTCCCCAGATAAGGCTCTGGGTAACAGGTCCGGTGGTAAAAATCAGGTGGTTTTCCGGCCCCAGGGGATCGGTTCCGGGCGGATTCATTGTTAAAAGGAGATAAGTGCCAAGGCCTTTGCCTCCAAGGTGGGCAGCCAGGATATCATCAGGGATTGATTCAAAGGTATAAGATTGATCGTCAAGATTGATGACAATAATGCGGCCATAAAATCCAAACATGTTTGCTCCTTAAAGATAGTAGTTGAGGATCTTTTTACAACTACTCAATCCAGCCAGCTTCCACTATTCCACCTGTAAGATTTCCTTAATATTTAGGTCTATACTTACAAGACCGTTATAAAGTGAGAGTTTTGGGGTGAAGGCAATGGTTATGGATTTATTTTCCAGGTTGTTCTGGCCCCATTTTTCGCCTTTGCGCCAGACCTGCCCCCTCAGCGTGATTTTTCTTTGTTCGTCGCGCAAAAATAGTCCCAGATGTTTACCTTGACCAAAGAGTTTCTGTTTCTGGACGCGTAAATCTTTGCCCAAAAAAACTGGTCTGGGATTACCAGGTCCAAAGGGTTGGAGCAGCTCCAGTTCTTTTAAAAGCGTTGGCGTCAGGTCCTTGAAATTAAGACAGGCGTCGAGGACAATCCTGGGTTTCACGGGCTCTGGCCCTAATTCTTCTATTACCTGCCGGTTAAAAAGAGATTTTAATTGATCCAGGTTTTCAGGAAGCAAACTTAAGCCTGCTGCCTGCCTGTGTCCGCCAAAACCATGCAGAACATGACTTAAACCAGAGAGCCCCTGGTAGAGGTCAAATTCAGGGATGCTGCGACCGGAGCCCTTTAGCAGCCCGTTTTCTTTGGTTAAAATCAGGCATGGCCGGTAGAATTCATCCACAATGCGCGAGGCCACAATGCCAATCACTCCGGGATGCCAATCCGGAGAGTATAGGACCAGGCCTTGTTTAGCCTTTATCTGGGTTAGATGCGCTGCCTGTTCCCTGGCCTGCTCAAGGATTTCATCTTCTATTTTTTTCCTGTCTGTGTTTAATCTGTCCAGTTGCCTGGCCAGGGTGCGGGCGGTTTGTATATCTTCAGTTAAAAGTAGTTCCAGGGCAAGTTCCGGCTGGCCAATGCGACCGGCAGCGTTGATCCTGGGGGCCAGGATGTAGCCTACATCACCAGAGCCCAGGCTGGACGACTCTCCCAGGCCGCTAACCTCTTTTAAAGCCCTGATTCCCGGCCTTCTGGCTTCATTTAAAAGAAGAAGGCCGTTTTTGACCAGGATACGGTTCTCGCCGGTCAGGTCGACAATATCCGCAATGGTTCCCAGGGCCACCAGGTCCAGAAACTGCCGGATATCCAGCTTGTCTCCCGGTAGGACGGTGTTTAGGGCTGCACAAAGAAGAAAGGCTACGCCTACACCTGCCAGCTCAGGACAGGGACAGGAGCTGAGTTTTGGGTTGACGATAATATCGGCCGGGGGAAGGTCTTTTTGGGGCAGATGGTGGTCTGTAACAATTAATTTGAGTCCCAACTCTTTAGCTCTGGCAATTTCAGCATGGCTGGAAATGCCGCAGTCAACAGTTATCAGGGTCTTGACTCCTTGCCCTGCCAGTTGTTCCAGTCCTTCAATATTTAAGCCATAGCCGCTCTCAAGGCGGTTAGGGATATAATGGTCAATCTTGTATTCGCGGCGGGAGAAAAAATCTTTGACCATGGCCGTGGCTGTAATTCCATCCACGTCATAGTCGCCCCAGACCGCCAGCTTTTCCCCACGAGTTATACTCTGGGCCACAAGCCTGGCTGCGGAAAGCAGGTTAGGCCAGTTTTCAAGTGGGCTTAAATAGCGCAGGCCAGGGTTTAGAAAAAAGTGCATTTGTGAGAGGGTTGTGAGGCCTCTTTGATATAAAAGCTGGGCCAGAAGGGGAGATATATTTAGTTTTTGGGCCCAGGAATAAAGCTTGGCCGGGTTGTCTGGCTGGTCCCTTAGTTCCCAGTACATTGTCAGTGAGCAGCAATCATTTATCACTATAATGGATTCAGCTGGTTATGGTATTGATGGTGCCTTCTGGAATGAGGCGTTTTTTTTCTAAAAATTCAATGAATTTTTTTGCCTCTTCCAGATCCGGATTGAGTTCCAGGGCCTTTTTGAGATGGGCTAATGTCTGATCAATTTTGTTTTGGCCAAAATATGCCCGAGCAATATTGTAATGCAGGTTTTCATCATTCGGACTCAGTTCCAATGCCCGGCTATAATAGTCTACAGCCTGGTCATACATCTTTTGCTTACGCAGATTTATACCAAACTCATTGAATAAATGCTTGTGTTCGGCCTCAAAGGCAGCATCTAATTTGACCAGTCGTTCAAAGATGTCATTGGCCTTTTCTTTGTCTCCTCTTTCCAGATAAGTAAGCCCCAGGCCAAAATTGGCACGGATGTTTTCTTCGTCAATATTTAAAGCATTCTTGTACTCAAATTCAGCGCTGTAAGTTTCGCCTCGTTTACGGTGTCGATCGGCCCGGGCAATGGTTTTGTTTAGTTCACGCATTTTGGGGTAAACCGTGTAGGTGTAAAACTCTGGTTCCGGAGAAAATTTGTCCAGAAATTCATCCTTAGAGATGAGCTTCTTTGGACCGGAAGGGACGTAATTGACGTTGAGTGGCTGGACTTCTATCATGTCATTCTCGACTTCTTTGGCAAACCAGTAATTTTTCTGGATGGTCTTTCTCTGGGTGGTCCCGGTACCTACCTTCATGAGGGTTTGGAGAGAAAAGACTCCTTTGATTTTGTTGTGTTCTTCTTCTTTTTTTTGTGTATTTAAGTTTGCGTCATTAGCCATGAGTTTATCTCCTTGTAGCCGGATGAATTTCCTTTTGAAAGAGCCTGGCTGCTCTAACCGGGTCTTGGGCACAGGTAATCGGTCGACCAACTACCAGAAAATTGGCGCCCAACTTAACCGCTTCCCCAGGAGACATGGTTCTTTTCTGGTCATCACTTTTTTGGTCCAACCGGATACCAGGAGTCAGGTAATATAAACCAGGTTCAAGTTTTGCTTTTAAAAGGGCAAGCTCCTGGGCAGAACAGACCACTCCGTCCACCCCCCAGTTCTGACCCTTTTGGGCCAGATCCAGAACTACCCGGGAAATCTCTCTGCTTTCAGGCCAGGGCAAGTCTTTTCTTTCCAGGCTTGTGAGTATGGTTACTCCTAGGACGAGAGGCTTATGTTCATTCTCTCCTTGCCCCAGTTCTCTGCCTTTTAATGCTGCCCTGATCATAGACTCCCCACCCAGAAGATGGACAGTGAGCATGTCTATGCCGAGTGCTGTAGCACTGCGCACGGCTCCCAGGACTGTATTGGGAATATCCAGAAATTTAAGGTCTAAAAAGATATTGAAACCAAGAGCTTTTAGTTCTTTGGTTACCTCCGGTCCATAACGTGTGTATAGTTCCAGGCCAATTTTTAGCCATTTAACTTCATTTTTGAGCTGTTTGGCCAGGGATAGCGCCTGACTTTTTTTACTGAAATCCAATGCAACTATAAGTTCAGCCATGGTATTCCTGATTTATTCTTGTTTCAAAATATTTTCTGGTAAATGGGGGCGAAAACACGGCCTTAACTTTTCAGCAACAACAATGGAGCGTAGTTGTTCATAGGCTTTATTCAGGTCATCGTTTATAAGCCAGTAATCAAAAAAATGACTTTGGCTTATTTCAGCCTTGGCATTTTCAAGTCTTTTAGCAATAGTTTTTTCGTCATCCGTGCCCCGTTTTTGCAGACGCTCTTTTAGAGCCTCAAAAGATGGTGGAAAAATAAAGACATAACAACCTAGGCCCAGACTTTCTTTTAATTGTCTGGCTCCCTGGACATCGATATCAAAAACAAGATCCTGTCCCTGCTGAAGAGCTCTTAAGGTCATTTCTTTGGGGGTGCCGTAAAAATTGCTATGAACCAGGGCCCATTCAGCAAAGAAGTCTTTTTGCTTTAAACGCAAAAATTCATCTTTAGACACGAAAAAATAATCCCGGCCATGTACCTCACCTGGCCGTGGTTTCCTGGTGGTATAGGAGATGGAGAAATTAAGCTCAGGAAAATCTTTTCTAAGCATGGAAATAAGGGTGCTTTTCCCTGTGCCTGAAGGAGCACTGATGACCAGAAGCAGGCCCTTGCTTTCGCTATTTTTTTTCATTCTCATCTTCTTCCTGTTCTAGACGTTGGGCAATGGTTTCCGGCTGGATAGCCGAAAGAATAACATGGTTGGAGTCAGCAATGATGATCGACCTGGTCTTACGTCCCTGGGTAGCATCAATAAGCCGGTGGTCGTCCCGCGCATCCTCCCGCAACCTGCGCATAGGAGAAGATGTGGGATTAACAATGGCCACAACCCTGGACCTGACCACATAGTTGCCAAAACCAATATTGATAAGTTTCTGTTTTTGTTTGGACATACGCAATAGAAGAAGTTGAGAAGTCGGGAAGATAAGAAGTTTGGAGAATAAGGATGAGATCGTCCTGTCTTCTTAACTTCCCATCTTCCCAACTTCCTATTTTCTTGATTTTATTCCAGATTCTGTGCCTGTTCGCGGCATTTTTCCAACTCGGCTTTAAAGTCAACGGCAATTCGGTTCATTTCTATATTGTGGCATTTGTTGCTGCAAGTATTTATTTCTCTGAATGTTTCCTGGAGCATAAAATCCAATTTACGGCCAATTTCTCCTGGTTTGTCAATCAGTTCTTGCATGCTATTAAGGTGACTTTTAAGTCGAGTGAGTTCTTCAGACACATCCAGACGATCGGCAAGCAAGGCAAGTTCCTGGAGCATCCTGGATTCATCTGTTTGTATAGAATATTCCTGGAGAAGTTTGTCTACCCGTTGTTTGAGCTCGGCATAGCGATTCTCGGCATTGTCAGTGGCCAGTTCTTCCAGCTTGTAGACAAGGTCGCTAAGCTTGCTCAGGCGCGTCTTTAAATCCTCAGCCAGGGCAACACCTTCTTGAAGTTTACTTTTATCCCAGTCTATCAAGGCATTTTTTAGAGTTTTATGGAGGTCTTCTTTTAGGGCAGGGTCGATTTCTCCGCCTTTATCCCGCCACAAATTGGATAAATTTAAAAATCTATTTAAGTCCGGGCGAAACTCAGTGTTTGTTTCCTCGGCGAGGTTAGCTAGTTGCCCGAGCATGGCCACGGCCGTAGCCCGGTCAAAAGTTAAACCCAAAAGGGAAGGATCTAGAATTTGCAGGTTTAAATATAATTCAACTCTTCCTCTTAAGGCGTGATCCCTGACGACCTTCTCCCATTCTGGTTGCAATGCGTTCAGGCTGTGTGGAGTTTTCCATTTCAGATCCAAAAAGCGGCTATTTACACTCTTTATCTCCCAGGAAATGGCCCACTTTTCGGTTTGCATCTGAGCCTGTCCAAATCCTGTCATGCTTTTAGCCATTTTTAATACACTCCTTGTGGTATTGTTCTCTTATTTTTCGCAAATGTATTTTTACTTTTTCTGAAGCATAGTCGGGAAAAGTCCAGGGCAGATTTTGAAAGTCGCCTTTGGTAAAAATGAGAGTTAAATCAGCCCAGATGCCATCTCTTAAGTAAATGCGGTGGGTAAAGTTTTTGCCTGTGGCCAGAACCAATCGTTCATGGGTCAGGATGCCGGGGTCTAAGTTGAAAATGCGCTTGTTGCCGGGTGTACTGTTGGTGGTTTGCGCGTACTCGTTTTCAATGGAGTTGGTCCAGAGTTTGATTTCAGGCAGGATATCGAGTGGGACCAGGGGAGAGAAACTGAGTATACGTCTGAATATGGGGGTCCCCAGTTCCTCATCATAGTATCTGGTTTCGGTGAAAGGGATAAGCTCACTTTGATAGTCAACTCTCCCCATTTTCTTTTCCAGGGTCGATAAAAGTCCTGGCCAAAATAATTCCCACTTGGCGCTTAAGATTGAGAGAATAAGTTTGCCTGGTTTTGGTATTTGGGGAGTGCTCATTTTTCCTTCAATTATAATTATTTCTATTTCTTTTAATTTGACTCATATCTCTTTAGAGCCTGTAGTCGAATCTTTTTATCAACTTAATTTCCCTGGTTTATTTCAGTCTTGGTTTCTTTCATGCTGGTACAAAGACTTGGACCCATCTAAAGCTTGCTTGCGGACAGAGCATAAAGGGATATTTTGGGTAAGCAAATATTCTTTTTATTACCGATGGTTATGGCAAATATCGCAAAGTGTTTAGCTCATTCACCCCGATGCTCTGTCTTTTTCGCAAGCAAAACTCAAGATTGGGTTGCCCAAGTTGTTTGTAATGCATTTCAGAAACCAAGACTTTCAATCTGCGCTTAAAATATGGTTTGGCCATAGGCTCTTTATAATTCAACATCCAACATCCAACATTCAACATTAATCCCTTTTGGCTTGGCCTTAATTATTTGCCTGGCACAAAGGGATGGGTCGGGATTTTTGAGCCTGGCCTGGACATAATACTCGGTCATCCCCTGGTTTTCATTTTCCACTACCAGATGTACCTGGGGCAGTTTTACGAGTTTATTTAAAAACAATGTTTTCTTTTTTTGGATTAATTCTCTTAGGGCTGCAGCACGTTCTTTTTTGACGCTGGCCGGGATTTGATCGGGAAACCTGGCTGCGGGCGTACCCGGTCTTTTTGAATAAGGGAAAACATGGGCGTAAGACAAGGGGATGTGTGCGCAAAAATCATAAGTGGTTTGAAAATCCTTTTCGGTTTCTCCCGGAAATCCAACGAGGATGTCCATCCCCAGTCCAAAGAGAGGCCAGATATCTTTTAATTGATGGACAAACTTTTCAAGTGATTGTGGACGATAGTGTCCTCTTCCCATGCGTTTCAAGACATTTAAACTTGCACTCTGCATGGATATGTGCAGATGGGGGCAGACCAGACTAGACTGACTTAAAACGTTCAGGGCCTTGTCTGTCAATTCTGACGGTTCCAGGGAGCTGATGCGTATCCTCGCCTTTCCCTGCCATTCAGGGCCGAAATGTTGCTGAATCTGCAGGAGCAGATCCCAGAAATCTATTTTGGGAGTCAAATCACGGCCAAATTGTCTCAGATTAATGCCACCAAGGGAAATTTCACGCACGCCGCTGTTAAAGAGCCGCTCAATTTCATCTAAGATAGCCTTTGGAGGTCTGCTGCGGCTGGGTCCACGAGTCAGGGGCACGATGCAGTAGGTACATTTATGGCTGCAACCGTCTTGAATTTTGACCACTGCCCTGGCCCGAAAGTAGTTGGAAATTTCAAGGGCAAAGGAGCAAGAGGTAAAGGGTAAGGAGTGAGAAGAGGTCGAGCAAAGAATATTTTCGGGTTGCAAAAAGAGATTTTTTTGTGACTGGGGAATAATCGTGTGGACTTCTTTTAATTTTTTTAATTCTTCAGCCATAACCTCGGCTGCACAGCCAGTAACTATAATTCTGGTATCAGCCACAAGCTTTGCCAACTGGCGCAGCAATTTTTTTAAGTCCCGTACAGCCCTGGCAGTTACAGCGCAACTATTGACAATTATAACCTCAGCCTCTTGCGGGGTTGCAACTAGGTCATATCCTTTTTTTTGCCACGCCTCTGTTATAGCCTGGGTTTCATACTGGTTAATTTTGCACCCTAAAGTGGTTATGTAAAACTTACTCATCGTCTCTTTCATGTTCAAAGTTCAACGTTCAATATTCAATGTTTTCCTAATGTAAAATCTGCTTATTGTTCCTATAGTTTTTTCATAATTTCAATCCGCAATCCTCAAATCTTGAGCCCCGAACCTTGAACGTTGAACTTTGAACTTCTAATAATCCCCGCTCCAAGGACCTGTCCTTGAGGTGAAAAGATGGCTGCCACCTGGCCTGGGGTTGGTTTTTTTTGCGGTTCTAAGAAATGGATATGCAGGTTATTATCTTTAATCTCTACCCATCCTTTTTTTGCCTTTTGTCTGTACCTGGTCTGGACCAGAATTTCTTCCGGCCACTTGGCAGGGGGGACCAGAAAGTTAACATTCTGGGCTATGCATCCTTTAGACCATAATTCTTCTTCCGGGCCAACAATAAGGGTGTTCCGGGCCAGGTCTTTGTTGATGACATAGAGCGGATGTTTATATGCAACGCCTATTCCTCTACGTTGTCCCAATGTATATCGCCACAGCCCCTTGTGCGTTCCCAGAACTTCACCTTTGCTGGTTTTAATGGGACCTGGGCCAGGAAGTTTTACTCCTCTTTGGAGGAGAAACGCACGGTAGTCATCTTCAATAAAGCAGATTTCATTACTCTCTCTGGAGATGACAGGCTGGAGTCCCTTTTGCTCCAGTACCCGGTATACATCTTTTTTGGACCAGGAAGCCAGAGGGAAAACAACGTTCTCAAATCTGTGTTTTGGCACAAGAGAAAGAAAATAACTCTGATTCTTTGAGCTGTCCTTTGCCCACCACAGGGTGGGCTGATCGTCTATGATTTTTACTTCAGCATAGTGACCCGTAGCCATTTTTCGGGCACCAAGGCCAAGTGCTTTATCCAGAAGCAGGCCAAACTTCATCGTGGCATTGCACAAGGCACAAGGGTTGGGAGTATAGCCCTTAATGTAAGTATGCACAAAAGGCGAAATAACCTCCTGCTCAAACTCGTGTGAGAGATCAAGAATGTGCAGGTTTACCTGCAGGCTGCGACAAATCTTTTCTATTTTTTTGCCCAGTTGAATAAGCTCATCCGAGGGAGGCAGGAAGTGGGCGTGGACAGCAAAAACATCATGGCCCTGTTCTTTGAGGAGTAGCAGGGCCATGAGACTATCTGCTCCACCACTGAGAGCAACAGCTATTTTCATGATTTAGGTATATGGGTTAATGTGTATATGAGTTTATGGGTTAATGGGTACATGGGTTAATAATGGGTGTAGCCCATTATGTCCTAGTGTTGCACGCTCTGTTGAATAGGATTCCCTTCGGCAGATTACACAGGGCCCGGACCCCATCCACTCATCCTCCCATCCACTCATATACCCAATGGATAACCAGGACCTGGCAGGGCTTGTTCCAGGACGTGGCAGACCCGGAAGATAATTTCTTCTCCAAAGGCCGGTCCGAAAAACTGCATGCCCACGGGCATGTTCGTTTCCTGGCCTAGGCCTACCGGCAAAGTCAGCCCGGGCAGTCCGCTAAGATTTAGAGAAATAGTAAAAATGTCGGTTAGATACATTTGTAATGGGTCGTCTATGTTTTCACCCAGTCTAAAGGCGGTGGTGGGTGCAACAGGAGCGCAAATAAGATCACAATTTTTTAGTGCATCTAAATAGTCCTGGCGGATAAGCCGTCGCACCTGAGCTGCCTTTTTATAATAGGCATCGTAATATCCGGCAGAAAGGACATAAGTCCCTAGCATGATCCTTCGCTTGACCTCTTCACCAAAACCTTTTGAGCGGGAGCGGAGATACATCTCTATCAGTTCTGTGGCATCTTTGTCCCGATAGCCAAAACGTACTCCATCGTACCTGGCCAGGTTGGATGATGCCTCGGCCATTGCAATGATGTAGTAAGTGGCAATAGCATAGGGAGTATGTTTTAGATTGATGGGTACAATTTCTGCGCCTAATTCTTTGGCCTTGTTCAAGGCCTGTTCACAACAATCTTTAACCTCCGGGCTTAAGCCTTCTCTCCAATATTCAGAAGGGTATCCCAGGCGTATCCCCTTGAGGTCATTCGCCTTCTGCAAGCTCTGAACATAATCAGGCACATCTTTCTGACTGCTTGTGGAGTCTTTGGGATCATGGCCGGCAATTACTTGCAGCATGAGCGCTGCATCCTGGACTGACCTGGTCATGGGGCCGGCCTGGTCCAGTGATGAGCCATAGGCAATGAGTCCGAAACGCGAGACCCGGCCATAGGTTGGCTTTAAACCAACAATACCGCAAAAACCAGAAGGTTGACGAATAGACCCGCCAGTATCAGTACCTATTGAAGCAAAAGCTTGTGCTGCGGCCACACTGGCTGCTGAACCGCCACTGGAACCACCGGGAACCCTGGTTAAATCCCAGGGGTTTTTGGTGGGGCCAAATGCGGAATTTTCCGTGGACGAGCCCATGGCAAATTCATCCATATTGGTTTTACCCAGGATGATGCTTCCGGCCTGTTTTAGCTTTTCCACTAGAGTTGCGTCATAACAGGGGGTGAAATTTTCCAGGATTTTTGAAGCACAGGTAGTGCGTAATCCTTTGGTGGCAATGACATCTTTGATGACGATAGGTACACCCCATAATGGTTTGTCCGGGTCAGGCCCCTGGTTGTCCATCTGTTTTGCCTGCTCAAGTGCCTGTTCCGCACAGGTGGTAATCAGTGCGTTTAGTTGTGGCTCAGTCTTTTCAATTACTTGCAGACATTCAGTTACGACCTCTTTAACGCTGGCTTCTCTGCGAAGCAAAATGTCTCTGATTTGGGTAAGATTTTTTATCGCAAGTTCCATTTTTGCTCTCGTCTTATAAGGTTTATAGTTTTTGTGTCGTTTGATGTTCTACAGGGTAGTGGAACAGCGCGCCACGTCCCTACACAGGCGCCTACTTTACATCCCCAGGTTAAATAATTCTGGGGACAATAAGATACTGGCCGTCGTCTTCAGGGGCATTGGCCAGTAATTCCTCGCGTGTGAATTTTTTTTCGACAACGTCTTCCCGAAGTACGGTGGTCTGGTCTACTGGTGAATAAAGTGGCTCTACATCTGTGGTCTCAAGCTCATTTAATTTTTGCATATACTCTATAATGCTGGATAATTGTCCTGCAAATTGGTCGAGTTTATTTTCTTCCAGGGATAGCCTGGACAGAGTGGCGATTTTTGCAACGTCTTCTTTACTAATACTCATTTTTTTCTCCTTTACTGGACAAGTTGTTCAGAATCCGGGGTTTGGACAGTACTATTTTGTTCAAGTCTTAACTTTTCTAGTCTCTGGGCCCGTCTTTCGGTCCTGAATTCTATCTTTGCTTCAATACTTGTCATGTTTGCAGGAATAAGACCTGAACTTGAAGGTTGAAATACAAAAAGATCCTGGCTCGCTTGACCATGCTCATCCCAGGATATGGGGGCCATGGTCCAGTCCATGTCCTGAATCTGAGCCAATATTTGATTGATCTTTGAAGAGCGCCAGGAGTCTGATAGCGTCCCAAGCATAGTTGAAAATCGGACAAAATCAAAGCCCAGAGCAACCCAGAAGTCCGGCTCGCCCTGGACGGTCTGGTCGAGCAGTTTTTTTAGCTGGGTCACTTTTGCCCCATGGTTTTCTGGCCACCATGCCCCGGGCACCAGGGCCAGGGAAAAATAGTGTACTTCCAACTCCTTGGGGTTAAACCCTTGTGCCCATAACATGGGGCCCAGGAAAAGGAGCCGGTTTTCGTCGTAGAAAAAGAATTGGGGAATTATAGCCCTGACCCGTGACAGGGAGTCCGGGATAAATACGGCTTGAAAGTCTGGATCAGGGTTTTGCAAGGGATCGTTCTTGTCCTTAATATTTAAAAAAGAGGCGACTATTTTCCCCCATTTGGTGGGCTGATCCGGTGGATAGCTCTTAAGACCGGTAATTTTAGCCCCCAATTTGGAAGATTCTTCCCAGAATATCTTGGCCATTTTCCGACCGTAATTTTCTTCCGGATAGAGAATAGCCAAGTTGGTAAAATTTAGATCTAGAATGACTTTTTTGATTAAGGCCCGAACCTGGTCTCTGGGGCTGGGAAAAAATCGCCACCCGGCTTGACCTTCTTGCTCTATAGTAGGCAGAAAGGTGAAAAAAAGCTTACGCTCATTTTCGCCGAGTTTTGTTAGCTCTTCCCAGTTTTTTTTCAGAAGCGGCCCCCCAAAAATAAGAGTTTCGCTTTCATTGTGCAGGACGTTTTGCCAGTCAGGCGCGTTTGTATTTATGGTCTTGATTTTTATTTGCACGCCATCTTGTAGAAGTGCCCATTGAGCCAGACTTGCTCCCCGCAAAATCTTCCATCCGATTGTTGCATAAGGACCACTTAGAGGGAGGGTCAGTCCTATGGTTTGACTTGGTTTACCCAACTTTTTTTCCCAGAAATTAAACTCAGCTAAAAAGGGCTCTACATCTGTAAATTTTCCGTTTTGAATAAGACTGTTTAAATTGGGCCAGATACGTGGCCAGCAGGAGTTATCAGCTTTGAGTTTCTGAATAGAATAGACCCAAAAGACAATATTTTGCGGGAAGTCCCATTTTTGGGCCGGGTCCAGAGTTAATTTAATGGTCTGGAGTTCTGCCGGTGCGAGTTGTTCTAAGAAATTAGCCAGATGAGTTTCCAGGGCAATTTTGGACTCGTTGTCACTGGCTTGTTCATGCAACTCTTTATATACTTGCAGGGCCTGATCCCAATTTTTTTGGGCGAAATAATGTTTGGCCAAAACATAGCCAGCCTCAAGCCTTAACGAGAACGGATAGTTATTGTTGACTATCAGTCTGGACAGGTATTCTTCATAGACAGAGTCAGACTGGGTTTGTTTCAGGGCCCGGGAGTAAAGCTTGTGCCAATGCCAGGAGTTTTTTACCTGAGGCGTGAGCTTAGCCCAATGTTTGAGTGCTGTTAGTGCCTGGTGATAGTCTTTATTGTGCATGGCACTTAAGGCCAGTCTTTCCCAGGCGGTTATTCTGATTTTCTGGTCCAGGTCAGGCGTAAGAAGAATTTGAGCATATAGTTTCTGGCTCAAAGTAAAATTTTTACCTTCCCATGCCTGGTCGGCCTTTTGGATTAAAAGGGCAGCTTCTGGCATGGGGTGCATGAGGCTTTTTTTCGGAGCGCAGGCTGTTAAAAATAGAATCAGGCAAAAGATAGATATTTTTACTAGTTTCATGGGGTTCATTGGGTTAATTGATGATTGAAATTCAAGGGAAGCCCTATGTGCCTGCCCTTGAGTCCTTTTTGTTAATTGATTCAACTTTTGGAGTTAATTTACGATCACATTTCCTTCAATGCTAACAAAGACTTGGACACATCTAAGGCTTGCTTGCGGGCTGTGCATAAAGGGGTTTTTTAGTTGAATGTTATTCAAAGCTTTTTCTGTATTCATGATATATTTCGCAATTTTTGTGAGGTAGTCTCCCTATGCACATCTTTTCCGCAGGCTTCGCCAAGATGTGTTGCCCAAGCCGTCTGTAATGCATTTCAGAAAATGCGCTCTCCAAAAGTGTTGAAATTATCGCGAGTTAGACAACTCCGAAAGTTGATTTAATTGAGTTAAAAAAAGTAGTTAATCCTTTAGTCATGAAAATTATGACCAGAAATTAAAAAGGCCTGGTTCAATGTCCAGGCCTTAGGTTATAGGTAGGGGTTTTACAAACTGTCAAGGAGTGCTATTTGACTTCGGTGTAGTCAGCATCAACTACATCATCGTCACCAGACTGGGTTCCGGTTTGACCGCCGGCCTGACTGGCCTTGGCGCCTCCAGGTTCCCCGGTCTGGGCGCCACCTTCTGTTTTCTGGGCATAAAGTTTTTCAGCCAGTTTATGCGAGGCCTGGGCCAGTTCATCGGTTGCCCGACGGATGGCCTCCTCGTCATCGCCCTCCATGGCTTTCTTCAGGGCTTCAATTTTATTTTCAATTTCTCCCTTTAGAGTGCTGTCGATATTGTCACCCAGGTCGCGCAAGGACTTTTCTGTTGTGTAGATCAAGGTGTCAGCGTGGTTTCTGGCCTCAATAAGTTTTTGTTTTTTCTTATCCTCTTCTGCATGGGCCTCGGCTTCCTTGATAAGCTTCTGGATTTCCTCTTCGGATAAACCGCTGGAAGCCGTAATGCGGATGGACTGCTCTTTTCCTGTACCCAGGTCTTTGGCCGAGACATTGACAATACCGTTAGCATCGATGTCAAAGGTAACCTCAATTTGCGGTACCCCTCTGGGTGCAGGTGGAATTCCGGTAAGTTCAAACCTGCCAAGAGTCATATTGTCCGCAGCCATTGGTCTTTCACCCTGCAGAACGTGGATAGATACTGAGGGCTGGTTGTCTGCGGCTGTGGTAAAGATCTGGCTCTTGCGCGTTGGAATGGTGGTGTTGCGCTCAATGAGTTTGGTAAAGACGCCGCCCATGGTCTCGATACCCAGAGAGAGCGGAGTAACGTCAAGTAGAAGAACATCTTTCACGTCACCGGTCAGGATACCGCCCTGAATGGCTGCGCCCATAGCCACAACTTCATCCGGGTTTACGCTCTTGTTGGGCTCTTTACCAAAGAATTCAGCCACCTTTTTCTGAACCAGAGGCATACGGGTCATGCCGCCAACCAGGATGACCTCATCAATGTCAGAAGGCTTAAGACCTGCGTCTTCTAAAGCTTTTCTGCATGGTTCAACAGTCCTTTCCACCAGGTCTTCCACCAACTTTTCCAGCTTGCCCCGGGTAAGTTTTATATTCAAGTGTTTCGGACCGGTCTGGTCGGCCGTGATAAAGGGCAAGTTAATCTCGGTTTCCATGGTGGAAGAGAGTTCTTTTTTAGCCTTTTCAGCCGCCTCTTTCAGCCGTTGCAGGGCCATGCGGTCCTGGCTTAAGTCTATACCGTTTTCTTTTTTGAACTCATCGACAATGTAGTTGATAATTCTCTGGTCGAAGTCCTCACCACCCAAAAAGGTGTCACCATTGGTAGCCCGAACTTCAACCACATTATCTCCGACTTCCAGAATAGAGATGTCGAAGGTACCGCCACCTAAGTCGAAAACAGCGATCTTCTCGTTAACCTTTTTGTCCGAACCATAAGCCAGTGAAGCAGCAGTAGGCTCGTTGATTATCCTCTTTACATCCAGACCGGCAATGCGGCCAGCATCTTTGGTTGCTTGGCGCTGACTGTCGTTAAAGTATGCCGGAACAGTGATAACAGCTTCCGTGACCTTTTCTCCCAAGTAGGCCTCTGCATCGCTCTTGAGTTTCTGCAGGATCATGGCAGAGATTTCAGCCGGGCTGTATTTTTTGTCGCCTACCTGAACATAGGCGTCCCCATTGGGTCCGGGGACAATTTTATATGGACATCTTTGTTTCCATTTTTCTATGGCCGGATCATCAAACTTGCGGCCCATAAGCCTTTTGACGGCAAAGATTGTCTTTTCCGGATTAGTAACAGCCTGTCTTTTGGCAATTTCGCCAACCAGCCTTTCCTTCTCGGTAAAGGCCACAATAGATGGAGTCGTGCGTCCACCTTCAGGATTGGTAATACATTTGGCATCTTTGCCTTCCATTACATAGACGCAGCTGTTTGTAGTTCCCAAGTCTATACCGATTATTTTTCCCATAACATTAGCCTCCTATTTTGAAAGAAATTTTTCAGTTTTTATTCATAAGTCCGTTAACGCAGAAGTAAAGGGATATAGATTATTTTTTCTCACTTTTTTTGCTGACCATAACTCTGGCTGGTCTGAGCAAACGGTCATGAAGTTTATATCCTTTTTGCATGAGCTGGCATACCATGCCTTCTTCCATATCTTCACGCTCTTCCTGAGCCATGGCCTCGTGTATATTGGGGTCAAACTTTTCCCCTTCCTCACCCACTGGTTCAAGACCATGTTTTTTTAAGGTTTCTTTAAACATCTTCAGGGTCATTTCTACCCCTTGCAGCAGGTCCTTGCATGCCTCTGTCTTTTGGCCGTGTGTGATGGCCAGTTCCAGGTTGTCCATAATTGGTAAGATATCCTCAATAATGGTAGAAGTGGCAAATTTACAAAATTCTTCCTTCTCTCTAATAAGTCTTTTCTTTAAATTTTCTGAATCTGCCAGAATACGTAATACTTCCTGCTGCTTGCCCTTTAATTGCTCACATTCCGAGCAAAATTTTTCCTCGCAAATTTTTTTCAACTCTTCGTCTTTTAAAGTTATATCTTTAGTTTCCTGAGTTTGTGGCCGTTCTTTTTTATCAACGGGCTGTGTATTTTGGGTTTCTTGTTGTTTTTCCTTATCCATATTATCCATTCCCTTTCCTCCGATGTTATATTTTTATGTAGAGATGCACAGCCGCGCGTCCCTACAGAGCCTGTGGCCGAACCTTTTTATCAACTTAATTTCCATGATTTATTTTAGTCTTGTTTTCTTTCATGCTGGTACAAAGACTTGGACCCATCTAAGCTTGCTTGCGGACAGAGCATAATGGGATATTTTGGGTAAATAAGTATTCTTTTTATTATCGATAGTTATGGTCAATATAGCAAAGTATTCAGCCCATTCATCCCGATGCTCTGTTCTTCCGCAAGCATCACTAAGATTGGGTTACCCAAGCCGTTTGTAATGCATTTCAGAAACCAAGGCTTTCAATCAACGATTAAAATAGGGGTTGCCCACAGGTTCTGCAAACCTTTCACGACTAAAAGTGTTTGCGGAATATTTGACTAAGTATTTTAGCCATCAAGTCAACCGTTGGAATGACTTTTGAATAATCCATGCGCATGGGACCAATAACGCTGACCACACCTAAAGTATCATCTTTTATGCTGTAAGGTGATGATATAACACTATATTCTTGCAACTCTTCTAAGTTTTGCTCTTCACCCAGGATGATATTTAATCCTCTGGATTCGATGGTCTTATCTAATAATTGCAAAAGCTTAGATTTTTCCTCTAAGATTTTGAATAGATCGCGCATAGCATTGATGTCGGAAAGTTCTTCACCCTCTAAGAGATTGATTGTTCCTTCTACAAAAACCTGGCGGTTGTTCGCTTCAAAGGTGTCCTGGGCCAGCTTGAGTGCTTTTTTATAGAGGTGCTCAAATTCCAGGTGTGCTTTTTTCATTTGCTCTAATATTTCTTCGCGTACCTGGTACAGGGTTCTACCCTGAAAGGAATCATTTAAGAAATTGCTATACTTGATTAATTCATCGGCAGTGATATCTTTATCAACTTGAATAACCTTGTTTTGAATTAGCCCGCCATCCAGAACCAGAACAGACATAACCAAGCCGGGTCTAAGGAGAATGAAATCAATTTGTTGCCAGCGAACCAGGCTTTTTCTGGGAGTCAGAACCATACTTATCTGGTTTGACAAAGAGGATAAAATTTTTGAGGCTTGGCTTAAGGTCTGGGGTAGATCTGGGCCTACCTCTTCCAATGTTTTGCTGATTCTTTGCTGTTCTTCCAGAGGAAGAGGGCTGATAGTTAAAATAGAGTCCAGGTAGTAACGAAAGGCCTTGGTCGTTGGCACACGGCCCGCAGAAGTATGTGGCTGGGAAAGGAGACCTCTTTCACTTAAATCGGCCATAATATTTCGGATTGTGGCCGGGCTTAGATTAAGCTGAGATTTTTTGGCCACAGTCCTGGAACCCACTGGCTGGCCTGTCAGAATATAGTCTTGGATTAAAGTGGATAAGACGTCTATTTCCCTTTGTGTTAACCTCATATATGACACCTCTTTAGCACTCTAGCGTATAAAGTGCTAAAGAGTTAATAACGCAAAATACACCTGTCAACCGTAATATAAAATTTTGGGGTCTTTTCTGGGTAGGGGAGAACAGGTAGTGGCAGACGGCGGCCCGTTTTTGAGCCTGTGGCCAAACCAAATTTTAAGCGTTGATTGAAAGCCTTGGTTTCTGAAATGCATTACAAATGGCTTGGGTAACACATCTTAGAGAAGCTTGCGGAAAAACAGAGCATCGGGGAGACAAAGCTAAGTATCCGTGACTACTTGCCATGACTATCTATAGTTTAAATTTAACGATTTTTTTGCAGTTCAAACTTTGAGATTGCTTCGTCGCCTCGCTCACGCTCGCTCCTCGCAATGACAGGAGCGAGTTCGTCATTGCGAGGGCAGCGAAGCTGTCCGTGGCAATCTCACCCATTGAGTGAAAATCGCTCAACTTAGGTATAATTAAAAGAATATTTGTTTACCCAAAGTATCCCATTATGCTCTGTCCGCAAGCAAGTGCTAGATGGGTCCAAGTCTTTGTACCAGCATGAAAGAAATCAAGACTGGAATAAACCACGGAAACTATGTCGATAAAAAGGTTTGCCACGGGCTCTTAAGTATAATCTGAAATCGATAACCTTTTATCGAGCGTTTATCCAGTCATTTTAGCGAACCGTATCGGAACGATTTTTACGAGTCACGAAAAATATAGTCGCGTAAAGCTTGTATCCAGGAGCGTGGTTTAATCCCGGTAATCTCGGTAAACTTAGAGCAGTCCAAGACGGAGTATGGTGGACGGACCGCTTTTTGTGGATATTCAGAGGAAGTAATTGGATTGACCCGGCAGTGAAGACCGGCACACTTGATTGCTTCTGAAGCCAGTTCACACCAGGAAGCCTGGCCGCTATTGGTCAGATGGTAAAGGCCATGGCCGGCACTTTTTATCAGTTCAAGGCTGTATTTGGCCAGATCCAGTGTGTATGTTGGCGAGCCTACCTGGTCGTGAACCACATTCAGAGCTTCTCTATTTTTGGCCAAGTCTAAAATTTTGGCCACAAAATTGGACCTGCCCGGTCCGAAAAGCCAAGCCGTACGGATAATGATCAGTTTGTTCCAAGGATTATCTAAAAGAGACTTCTCGCCCTCCAGTTTGCTCTGGCCATAGACACTTAGAGGATTAGTTTTGTCTTTTGTGGTATAGGGGGTGTTTTTTTGGCCATCAAAAACAAAATCAGTGCTGTAATGAATGAGGTAAATATCTTTTTCTCTGGCAATGTTGCCCAGCAAGGTCGGCAGTTTTTTATTTAGTTCATAGGCCAGATTTCTTTCGTCTTCAGCTTGGTCCACTTTGGTATAGGCCACTGTATTAAAGATATGGCTGATCTCATTTTTGTCTACAAAAGAAGCTATTTCTTCGGGGTCAAAGAGACTCAAGTCCTCTCGACCCGGGGCGAAAACAGTCCAATTTTCATCCGTCAAAACTGTAGTAAGGGCTTGACCGAGCAAGCCGGTTTTTCCACCTAAAACAAGGGCACGTCCAGGATTGTTCATGTTCTGTCCTTATACCAGTTACGCATAAAGTTTTGATATTCTCCGGATTGGACCTCGCTAATCCAATCTTGATGCTTAAGGTACCAGTTAAGAGTTAGTTCTAAACCCTTTTTAAAATCAACCGAGGGCTTAAAGCCTAATTCTCTGCTAGCCAGAGAAAAGTCCATTGCATAGCGCCGGTCGTGGCCGGGCCGGTCCTGTACGAACTTGAGTAAGGTATGAGGTTTACCTAAAAAGTCCAGGATGGCTTTGACTACTTCGAGATTAGGCTTTTCTGCATTTCCACCAAAATTATAAACACGCCCAATTTCGCCTTTTTGCAAAGCCAAATCCACGCCTTGGCAATGGTCCAGGACATAAATCCAGTCTCGGACGTTTTGTCCGTCTCCATAAATTGGGATAGGTTCATCTTGCCTGGCTTTTAAAAAGGCCAGTGGAATTAATTTCTCCGGAAATTGGAACGGCCCGTAATTGTTCGAGCATCGAGTGATAATTACAGGAAAACCATAGGTTTTATAGTATGCTCTGGCTAATAGATCCGCTGCAGCCTTGGATGCGGAATAAGGGCTGTTAGGGGCGAGGGGGGTCTCTTCAGAAAAGAGTCCTTCTGGTCCAAGGGAGCCGTAAACTTCATCCGTGGAAACCTGAATAAACCTTTTAATACCGGCTTGCCTTGAAGCTTCCAATAAATTTTGGGTGCCATTGATATTGGTGGTGATAAAAGGGGCAGGATCATTTATGGATCGATCCACATGGGATTCAGCGGCAAAGTTGATTACAGCGTCAATTTGGAATTTTTTCAGGATCTGTGGGACGAGTTCCCGGTCAGCAATACAGCCGCGGATAAAGAAATATCGTTTGTCACCATATTTTTTTTCTATTGGAACCAGATTCTTGAGGTTGCCGGCATAAGTGAGTTTGTCAAGGTTGATGACTTTAACATCTGAATAATGTTCGAATAAATAGTAAATAAAGTTAGAGCCAATAAACCCACATCCACCGGTGACCAGAATATTCATGTATCCTCCTTAAGTTAGTCCGGACTGCCCCGTTATTCCTTTGGGCTTGCGGTCCAGAACCAGATAACGTTTGACAGTTGTTTTGAACAGATATTTTTGTACCTCATAGAGGATACCTTTAGGCAAATATTGTAAGATTTTCCCCCTATATTGAAAAATATTGGATTCTTCAAGGGCGATGGCATTGGCTGAGCAGGGTTTTCGCACCTAAATTTTAAGCAGTGCTTGGGATAGATAAAAGATAGTTTTTAACCGCAGACGGACGCAGACTAGAGCAGCCAGCGACTTGCTGGCTGCTCTGGCACTCTGTTCCTTCGGGCCAGGTAAAAAAGTTTTCTTTGTTGCTTACTGGAAAACTCGTACTTGACGTAAATTTAGCGGTTTTTAATAAACATGTTGTAGTACATTTTGAGCCAGCGATTTTTACCCAATGGGTGAGATTGCCACGGGCAGCTTCGCTGTCCTCGCAATGACAATCTCGTCTGTCATTGCGAGCGGAACAAAGTGGAGCGAAGCAATCTCAAAGTTTGAACTGCAAAAAAACGCGTAATTTAGGCTGAATTACTTATATGCCAATCTTCGTGAAAACTCGTTATTAAGACCGGCCCCAAAGGACCGTCAGGCTCATGCCCGGCAGACTCTGCCGGGCATGAATGTCCGCGTGAGTCTGCGTAGGTCTACTTTTAAATAAAAAGTACCCAGCAAAGTAGCAAAATTGGTTGTGATTGCCCTGCTTTTTGAATTGAAAGTAGTTGCCAATATCTCAAATTTTGAATAAAGATATCTTTAGTATCGGGCGGTTAACTCAGTGGTGAGAGTGCCATCTTCACACGGTGGAAGTCCGGGGTTCAAATCCCCGACCGCCCACCAAACCAGCACGAGACACGAAGAGAGGGCAGGCAACTTTGGCCTGCCCTTTCATTTGTTGCGTAATCCCTTGATAATTTTAAAAACATTTATTTTCAGACATGCAGATTGTCCTTTTTGAACCGGAAATACCACCAAATACTGGAACCATTGCCAGGCTGTGTGCTGCTACGAATACTGTTTTGAATCTGATTGAACCGCTCGGTTTTAGCTTGGAGGACAAGTATTTAAAAAGAGCCGGCTTGGATTATTGGCCTCATGTTAGCCTTAGGGTATGGAAGGATTGGACAAGTTTTAGGGCCAGTTTAAGTCCGGAGCAGAGGCTGGTCATGACCAGTGCCCGAAAAGGTCAAAATTATACTCGGTTTGAGTTTAAAGAAACGGATATGCTTGTATTCGGGCCGGAGACCAGGGGCTTGCCCGAGTATATTTTAGATGAGTCCCCCTACCTGATACGGATTCCTATTTGGGGCAAGGTTCGCAGCCTAAATCTTGCTAATTCTGCCTCTATCATTTTGTATGAGGCTTATAGGCAAATAGGAAAGATTTAAGAAAGTAGTTGAGAAGCTGGGAAGTTGAGAAGATAAGAAGTTGTTTTATGGATTTGCCATCCACCCAGCTTCCTATCTTCCTAACTTCCTAGTTTCTCTAAATAAGTGCCTGCCTTACTTGTTCTCTTAGTCTGTCAAGCTCATAGCCCGTTACTGCACAGCCGTTTTTAGGACACGTGGCCTGGCATATGCCACACCCGCGACAACGGACTGTATCGACTTCGGCAATTTTTTTGACCAATCCGTCAGAATTATACTCTTTTAATGTAATTGCGCCTACCGCACAAACATCAATACAAAAACCACAACCGTCACAATTTTCCTCAATAATATACATTTTGCATAATTCATCACGAAATCCTAGCGTCACACAGCCTTTACAGTTTTCACATCCGCCGCAATGCAGGCAACGTCCGGTTTCTGCAATCAGCTGATCCAAAGTAAAACCCGCCTGTTCCAGAGCAAAACTGTGTAGTCGTTCTTCCACTGGCAAACATTCAGGTTTTTGATCAGGCTTTGGTTCAATATTTTCTTTTGTATAAGGCAGAGGTTTTAGTGATATGTAATATTTTTGTTTATTTTCTTCTTGGATGTTTTTTCCCTTTAGATATTTTTTTATGGATTCTGCTGCTTCTTTGCCTCCATTTATAGCTTGTGAAGCATAGCCGATTCTAAATACATCTCCGGCCATAAAAATGTTTTGGCCAGATACCTGAAAGGTGTGGGGATTAACATCAATGCGTCCGTCATCAGTATATAGCTCCTGTAAATAATCTCTATCAGGTAACTGGCCAATGCCGAAGATTACATAATCTGCCTCAAGGGTGATGAGATCATTGGGATCGAACTGGGGATTAAATATTTTTTGTCCGTCTTTGAGATCATAAACCGAAGTGCAACGAGAAAAGGTTAAGAGCAGCTTGCCGTTTTGCCTTTCTATGTTTTGCAGGCCTCGGGAATAATAAAATGCTACTCCTTCTTCCAGACCTCCCTTTTCATCCTCTTCATTGGCCAGGATTCCATCTTTGGATGTCCTGTCACTAGATTCCAAACAGGCTAAGGCCGCATTGGCTCCATAACGGCGTAATGATCGTGCAGCATCTATTGCCACACCACTTCCGCCAATAACTACCACCTGTTTACCCGCATATTTCTTTTCATCCAGTCGGCCTTCGCTGATAGCAGCCAGTATATCGATAGCGTTTTCCACTTCTTCAAAACCTTGGGCAAATGGGGGCACAGGCCGGGGTAAATGAGTTCCGGTGGCAATTAGGATAGCATCATAGCCCTCTTTTTTTAATGAGGAAATGGAAGGCCTGAAGTTTAAATGAATCTCTATCCCCAAAGGACTAATGACCTGGTCTATTGCGAAATTAAGAATTTCGTCGGGCAGTCTGAATGATGGAATAAAGCGAAGTGCTCCCCCTAACCTGGACCTTGCCTCAAACAAACTTACACCATATCCTTCTTTGGCCAGAAAGAAGGCCGCACTAATACCGGCAGGTCCTCCTCCTATAATGGCTATTTTCTTTTCTATACGCGCAGCAGGCTTGATTGGTCTGTATGCAGGCAGTGCACCGGTGATCACTTTGTCCCTGTACCAGTCAAAGACAAACCTTTCTATAAACCTGACATGAACATGAGAGTCTACTTGTTTCCGGTTACAGTATTTTTCACAAAGGCCACAGACATAACCACATACACCAAAAAGTGGGTTAATATGAAGAATTTCATCAAAAACAGTGAGAAAAGCTTTTTCATCAACCAGGTTGCCTTTAATACCTTGAGCTAAATAATGCAGAAGGACGTTGTGACGCTGAATGGGTCTTTTGATAGGACAGGCATTTCTACATGGAGAAATAGATAATGAAACTCTCTGAGTCATTTGGACATCCTCTCATTTTTTAGTTTGTTGTTCTTATTATGAATGACTGCGTAAAATTTGGGAGAAAGATGAAACAGAAATTCCTTTGTAAATAAATAGTTACGTCATAGTAGGTTCACCGTTTTCAGGGTAAACTGGATTTGTGCTGTGCGATTTTTATAGGCGCCATTGAAGAGTGAAATGAGGACCAAACTTTATCAGATTTTTTGTAAAAAAACAAATCTTCAGCAGAAAAATTCGTAGATTTTCGATGAAGCGTTGATATTTGCAGACAATCGGCATTTGTCACATGTATCACAAATAATTGACAGAGGTCTTTTAAATGTTTTTAGATGATAAGTAAATAAGTTGTGAATTCAATATGTTGCGAGAAGAAAAGTCTTTGTTTAAACAAAGACCGATTATTCTGCTAGATAGGTAGCAATTTGATGTTAACTGTTGCTAATTATTGCAAAATTATGTTCCGATAAATTTTCATGAACGAATTTTTGATTTTCATTAGCCTCTGTTTTGGCCTGGATCTCCTGCTAGGCGATCCGGGGACTTGGCCTCATCCCGTACGTTTTGTTGGGTGTATTCTTAATTTTTTTGAGAAGTTTTTTCGTAAGCTGAAGGTGAATTTATATCTGGCTGGCTTTTTGGCATTGATAACCGGGTCGGTCGGGATAGGATGTTTTGTTAACTTTTTGACAACTTTGCCGGTCATTGGAAACTTTTTTGCATTTTACCTGGGGTATGCTGCCCTGGCTCTGGGTAGTCTGATCAGGGAAGGGCGCAAAGTATTGTCATTACTTACGGCGGGTGAACTGGAGGAGGCCAGGCATGCCCTGTCCTTTTTGGTCAGCCGGGATACGAGGGTTATGGATGAGCAGGAGGTGTGTCGTGCTTTAGTGGAAACTTTATCTGAAAATTTTAACGATGGTTTTTGTGCCCCGTTTTTTTATTTGGCTTTAGGCGGACCTGCAGGGGTTTGGGTTTATAAGTTTGTCAGCACCATGGATTCTATGTGGGGGTATAAGAATCGTAAGTGGCGGCAACTTGGTTTTGCCGGAGCCAGGGCTGATGATATTCTAGCTTTTATTCCGGCCAGGCTCAGTGCCCTGCTTCTCTGGCTGGCTGCCAAGGTATTGCGTTTGCCAGTGGCGGTAAAGTGGAAGGAAGTGCTTGAAGATGCCCGCAAAACAGAAAGCCCCAATGCTGGCTGGCCCATGGCCATGGCTGCTCATATTTTGCAGGTGGAACTGGGTGGTCCGGCCGTGTACTTTGATCAGCTTAAAGATAAGCCTAAACTGGGTCCGTCCGGGAGGGAGATTACAGCCCAAAAAATAGAGCAGCTCATATCGATTATTTTAACGGCCGGTTTTTTGTTTTTTGGTGCTGTTATTGTGACAGGGCTTGTTTTTTTGTAAAAGAGTCTGTGGCCAAACCTTTTATTAATTCAACTTTCTCGTATGTTTACATCACCTGTTTTCAAATTTAAGAGATAAAGAAATAAGAATTTAGGCGTGACAGACCGTTCAACTTTCTGGTGCATCAAGACACCGTAACTCAGCTTTTGGTC
>NZ_JAGUQP010000015.1 GCF_018704065.1 Desulfovulcanus ferrireducens
GACCAAAAGCTGAGTTACGGTGTCTTGATGCACCAGAAAGTTGAACGGTCTGTCACGCCTAAATTCTTATTTCTTTATCTCTTAAATTTGAAAACAGGTGATGTAAACATACGAGAAAGTTGAGTATTTAATATTTAAAAAAAACAACGAGAACATAAGGATAGCTAAAAATGGCTCATGATCACCATCATCATTTGGAAGAAGCAACAGGTAAAGTCCTGCTTTGGAGCATGGCTATTAATTTGCTTATTCCTATTTTGCAGATCATTGGTGGAATGTTGGCCCAGAGTATGGCGGTTGTCTCTGATGCCATACACAACTTCAGCGACTGTACTGGTCTGCTAGTTGCCTATATTGCCTACCGGATTAGCCAAAAAAGACCTTCGCCAAAATTTTCCTTTGGATTTCGCCGCGCGGAAATCTTTGCTGCAGTGATTAATACCTCCCTTATCTTTGGCGCATGTTTATTCATCCTCTGGGAAGCCTTCAACCGCATCAAAAATCCTGAGCCAATATCGGGATTTTTAGTGGCTGCCATGGCCCTGGTAGGCGTTTTTGGCAATGGCTTTACGGTTTTGCTCCTGTCTAAAGGCGCCAAAGAAAATATCAATCTCCGCGGGGCCTTTCTACACATGCTCGGAGATATGCTCGTTTCCGTGGTCGTACTCATAAGCGGCGTGATCATCCTTTTTAAACCCTGGTATTGGCTGGATCCGCTTTTATCCATAGGCATTGTTCTGTTCATTCTTAAAAGTTCCTGCTCTCTCCTCAAGGAAGCTGTACATATTTTGATGGAAGGAGTCCCCCATCACCTTGAGCTTGAAGCAATTCAAGAGGCCCTGGAACAAGTCCCCGGGGTTCTCGGCGTGCACCATTTGCATGTGTGGACCGTGGGGCCGAAACTTTTGGCCTTTACCGGCCATGTTCAGGTACAGGACCAGGAATTATCTCGGCTAACTCCTTTAAAGGAAAAGATTAAGCACATCTTACACGAAAAATTTGGCATCGAGCATGCGGTCCTTGAATTTGAACACCAATCCTGCGACCCAAAAGCTCTACTCTGCCCCATACACAGGCCCAAAAGAGAAACACACGGTAAACATGATCATGTCTAAATTTTGAGGTGACAATGAATAAAAAAATAAAAATCCTTTTCTTATGCACCGGCAATTCCTGCCGCAGTCAAATGGCCGAAGGATGGGCGAAAAGGCTAAAGGCAGATGTGCTTGAGGCCTATTCTGCTGGAGTGGAAAAACACGGCCTGAATCCATTGGCTGTAAAGGTGATGTCTGAGGCTGGAGTGGATATAAGCGGGCATAAATCAAAACTGGTAGAGGAACTGGACTGCCAAGACTTCGATTATGTCATTACCTTGTGCTCACATGCCCATGAAACCTGTCCGGTTTTCCCCGGCCAGGCTAAAATGATCCACCGCGCATTTGACGACCCGCCAAGGCTGGCCAGGAATGCCTGTAATGAAGAAGATGCGCTAAAATATTATCGCAAGGTCAGAGATGAAATAAAGCAATTTATCCAGGAAATGCCCGAATCTCTTGAGCTTTAGTCTTCTGTTTCCTTCACCTTATTTTTATTTGACACTGAACCAGAACACTGCGAAGTTTTAAACAGGGCTATTTACTCAACTCACCCAACTTACTCAACGTACCCGACTTAAAACTCACAAAGGGAGTTACTCTGATGAAACCCAAACAAGCCTCTCATCTGCAAGACATCCTGGCCCGCATTGATGGTCGGGGATACAAGGCCTACAAGGATATTCAAGGCCATTATGACCTGAACAGATTTACTCTGCATATCGACCATGTCCAGAGTGATCCCTTTGCCCCTCCAAGCAGGATGCGCATAGAATTAAACCAACAAATCGCAGGTTTTCCGGAAAAATTCTTTAATACGAAGCCAAGGCGCATTGCCCTGGAGGACTTTCTAGCCCGCGCTTTTGCAATTGCAGCCCATAAACTTTCTCAAAGTTCAGGTACAGGGAAAAGTGGACTGATTCTCATTGATAGGCCCGGGCAGGAGATTTTAGAACGCACATCCATGCGAGTGGACAAAGATACAGTAGAGGCCAGGTTTACGGTCGGCCTGCCGGCCAGAGGCAGAAAAATTCTTGCCAGGCAGGCAGAAAAAATATTCTTTGCCCTTTTACCTAAAATCGTTGAAAACTCCCTCATCTACACAAATCTTAACGCCCAGAAACTTGCCCGGCATATTCAGATAGCAGAAGACCAGGAAGTTTTAAGGGCGGGCCTAAAAGAGAAAAACCTGGTCGCATTTATTGGCAACGGTTCTATCTTACCCCGCGAAAGCGGCATAAGTGATCGCCCGCTTCCCAGAGAAAAAGCCGTCCCCTTTATCTCTCCGAAGGAACTGGAAGTATGCTTTAATCTTCCCAATCAGGGCCAGGTAAAGGGTATGGGCATCCCCGCCGGGGTGACTTTAATCGTTGGCGGGGGATACCACGGCAAATCCACCTTGCTAAAGGCTATTGAAAGGGGTGTTTACAATCATATCCCGGACGATGGCCGGGAACTGGTCGTCACTGTGCCAGACGCCATGAAAATTCGGGCCGAAGACGGACGCAGCGTAATCAAGACAGACATAAGCCCTTTTATCTCCAACCTTCCGGGCGGCCAGAGCACTGAATCATTCTCTACTTCCAATGCCAGCGGAAGCACCTCCCAGGCGGCAAACATTGTCGAGGCCCTGGAAGCCGGAAGCAGCCTCCTGCTCTTGGATGAAGATACAAGCGCAACCAACTTCATGATCAGAGATGGGCGCATGCAAATGCTCGTGGCCAAAGAATTTGAGCCAATTACTCCCTTTGTTGACCGAGTACGTGAACTTTTGACCAGATTTTCCGTATCAACCATCCTGGTCCTGGGAGGCTCAGGAGACTATTTTGACGTGGCTGACCAAGTCATTATGATGCAAAACTATGAAGCCCTGGACGTGACGAAAAAAGCCAAAGAAATCGCTGACAGGTATAAAAATTTTCGCAGGCAGGAGCAAAAAAAGCCCTTAAAAGAGATTACGCAGCGAATTTTGTTAAAGGATTCCTTTAAACTTGGACCTAGAGATAAAATCAAAGCCAAAGGTTTAACCACCATCATTGTTGGCCGGCAAAGCATCAAACTAGATTTTATCGAACAGCTCATCCACCCCAGCCAGACCAATGCCATAGCTGAAATTATCCGCTACATGGACAGGCATTATATAGACGACAAGAAAACACTGAGTCAGGTCATTGATCAGGTCTTAAATGATATTTCCAGGCAGGGGCTGGATGTAATCTCTTCTTTTCACGGTCAGCATCCCGGCAACCTGGCTCTGCCCAGAAAACAAGAAATCCTGGCCGCCATAAACCGATATCGGAACCTGAAAGTAGAACAGACAAAGACCCCTTCATCTTCATAATCGAAGAGCTGGAAATGAAGATTTGCGAGCTTAGGAAGCTTAATTCTAGAAAAAATATCTGATGAATAACACTTCCATCAACTATCTCTATTGATATTTCTCTGCTTAAGAGACTGTTGATTAAATTTTGGATAGTATTCTTCGCAACTTATCATCTTATTTAATTCCTTGACTTCCTGTCTTCTTACCTTATTTAAAAAAATTTACTTTCAACCCAACAGGTAAGCGAAGGGGAGCAACCCTTTGTTCTATCAAAAATTTAAATTTTATAGATAAAGGCTCAATCTTGACTAAGTGAGTGCCAGCAAGTTACTAGCTGGCTATCAACGAACAAGGCTAACAAAATAGACAATAATCGTATAACTTCTTTATAACAACGGGGCAAAAAGGTGATTAAGAACCATTTTCAGTTCAAAGACAAAGGCGACTGGGCCAAAATCAAGGCATGGCTCCAAAAAAGAGCCAGGCCAGACTACTCAGTCGACCAGCAGGTACGCGAAATTCTGGATAAGGTTGAAGATAAAGGCGATGCAGCCCTTATTGAATATACCAGGAAGTTTGACTCCCCTGAGTTCGGTCCTGAAGATTTAAAGGTTGACGATAAAGAGATAGAAAATGCCGTGGCCGAAGTTCCGGAAAATGACCTGACCATCATCAGGGAAGCAGCTGACCGAATCAGGGCTTTTCACGAAAAACAAAAACAAAAATCATGGTATGATCTGGCAGAAGATGGCACAATACTGGGCCAGATTTACACCCCGGTTGAACGAGCCGGCCTGTATGTTCCTGGCGGAATGGGCGGAGAAACACCGCTTGTCTCATCTCTTTTAATGAATGCCATTCCAGCTCAAGTTGCAGGAGTAAAGGAGATTGTTCTTGTCTCCCCACCGAGAAAAGATGGCTCGTTAAATCCATACATTCTGGCCACTGCTCATATCTTGGGTCTGAATAAAATCTATAAAGCAGGGTCTGCCTGGGCCATTGCTGCTTTAGCCTTTGGCACCCAGTCTGTCCCTGCCGTGGATGTGATTGCCGGCCCTGGAAATATCTATGTTACCACAGCCAAACGGTTAGTCGCTGGCTTGGTGGGTATAGATATGATTGCCGGGCCTAGCGAAATCACCATCCTGGCAGATGATTCTGCCCGTCCGGATTTTCTGGCTGCTGACCTGTTATCCCAGGCTGAGCACGATCCTTTGGCGGCATGTATCCTGGTCACTCCCAGCCAGGAACTTATAGCCAAAGTTGCTTCAGCACTGGAAGAGCAGCTTCCGGCCCTGCCCCGCAACGAGATTGCCGGCACTTCCTTAAAGGACTGGGGCGCCTTTATCCTGGTCGACGATATTTCTAAAGGACTAGAAGTCGTCAATCTGATTGCGCCTGAACATTTTGAATTATGTATTGCTGAGCCCTGGTCTGTTTTGGGACAGGTGAAAAATGCCGGGGCCATCTTCATGGGCCACTTTTGTCCGGAGCCTGTGGGAGACTATTTTGCCGGCCCCAACCATGTACTTCCAACCATGTCCACCGCCAGATTCTCCTCTGCTCTGTCCGTGGACACCTTTTACAAAAAATCAAGTGTCATCTATACAAACCAGGATTATATTCAACAACACGGTTCGAAAATTGCCCGCCTGGCCAGGCTTGAAGGACTGGAAGCCCATGCCAGGAGTGTAGAAAAAAGGTTCAAGGGTTAGAAGATAAAATTTTAACCAGGTTTCAACTCAACAACAGAAACAGAAAAGGATAAAAAATAAAAATGAAAGTTGTCACCAAAACAAATATTCGAGAATTCCCTTTAGTTTCTCGAGGCAAAGTCCGTGATATTTATGAAGTAGACCAGAAAACCCTGCTCATTGTGACCACAGACCGCATGAGTGCCTTTGACGTGGTCTTGCCTGATCCCATACCATTTAAAGGAGTGGTTCTGAATCAAATCACCTTGTTTTGGATGGAGATGATGCAGGATATCGTCCCTAACCACCTTATTTCCGCCGAAGTGGGAGATTTCCCTGCGGCTTTGCAAAATTACAAAGATGAGTTAGAAGGCAGAACAGTCTTGGTCAAAAAGGCTAACCCCCTGCCCATCGAGTGCATTGTTCGCGGCTACATTACAGGTTCTGGCTGGCGGGACTATGAACAAACCGGCCAACTCTGCGGGTATAAACTCCCACCTGGCCTTTTAAAATCACAACAGCTTGAAAGGCCCCTGTTCACGCCATCCACCAAAGCAGATATTGGCGAACATGATGAAAATATTACCCTGGCACAGGCCAAGGCCAGGGTTGGCGAAGGCCTGGTTAAAAAAGTGGAGGAAATTTCACTCTCCATTTACGAACGGGCCAGAGATTATGCCCTGGAAAAGGGAATTATTATTGCCGATACCAAATTTGAGTTTGGCCTAAGTAGCAATAAACTCCTGCTCATTGATGAAGTTTTGACCCCTGACTCCTCTCGGTTCTGGCCAAAAGAAGAATATAAACCGGGCCGAGAGCAACCAAGTTTTGACAAACAATACCTGCGTGACTGGCTGAGCAACAGTGGATGGGATAAACAACCACCAGCACCCAGCCTGCCCCAGAAAATAATTGAGCAGACTCAGGCCAGGTATTTCCAAGCCTATAAATTACTAACCGGAAAAGAACTTTTTTAGGAGAAAAGCATGCTCTTAAAAGACAAAAAGGTACTTATCTTTGGTGTTGCCAATAATCGAAGTATTGCTTACGGCATTGCCAAAGTTTTTAAAGAAAATGGAGCCAGGTTGGCTTTCAACTACCTGGGCGAGGCCCTGAAAAAAAGAGTTGAGCCCATCAGTGAGGAACTTCAAAGCGAATTTATTTTCGACTGCGATGTAAGTAGAGATGACCAAATCCAGGCCGCAGCCGAACTGGTTCAAGAAAAGTGGGGAAAAGTTGACGTTCTGGTTCATTCTGTTGCCTACGCGCAACGCGAAGACCTCCAAGGACGCTTTATAGATACATCACGTAAGGGATTCCAGATTGCCATGGATATCTCTGCTTACTCTCTTGTCAGACTCTGCCAGGCCTTTGAGCCTATGTTCTCCGATGATGCTTCAGTGATGACCATAACCTATTATGGTTCCCAGAAGGTTATCAAGAACTACAATGTCATGGGCGTGGCCAAAGCCGCCTTGGAAGCTTCTGTACGCTATCTGGCTGTGGACCTCGGTCAAAAAGGCGTGCGCATCAATGCCATTAGTGCCGGCCCAATCAAAACCTTGGCCGCATCAGGCATTTCCGGCTTTAAAACCATCCTTAAAACCATTGAAGAAAAGGCACCATTGCACCGCAATGTTACTCAGGAAGATGTCGGCAAAACCGCCCTCTATCTTGCATCAAACCTCTCTACAGGGATGACAGGCGAGGTTCTTTACGTAGACTCAGGTTACAATATCTTGGGAATTTAAATGGAAGATTTATTAGTATTAGGACTTGTTTTTGTTGTCTGGATAATAGTAGTTAAATTTGTTTTCCCCAAACTTGGGATTCACGGCTGAGGCCCAAGTTCCAAGTCCTGCAGTTGGCAGGATAAAAAACGCGGTCATTAAAAAAACTAAATTCCAAATCCGGGGAACTCTACTTTTCTGCTGTTTACAGCAATAAATCTCTTGCCAGACAAGCTCTTTTTAGTTAAAAAACTCACCTTCTTGCGGAGAGGTGCCCGAGCTGGCCGAAGGGGCACGATTGGAAATCGTGTGTACCCTAACCCGGTACCGAGGGTTCGAATCCCTCCCTCTCCGCCATTAAAAATGAAGAAGAGAAGATAAGAAAATAAGAAGTTAGTAAAATACGCAGGTGGCATAAAAAAATAGCTGAAAAGGTGTAAATATTTACTATGAAATTACTATTTCACCTAACTTCTTATTTTCCAACAATTTCTTAACTTCATTCCTTAAAAAAACAGGGGAGCCAGGTGGCAAGGGCGCTGCTAACCCCGTCAGGCCCGAGAGGGAGCAGCGGTAACAGTTGCCCTTGGGTGCCTGGTTTCCCTAATAGGCACGACACATATGTCGTGCCTATTTTTTTGCCCCATTCAACCCTCTTCTTCGGGTAAAATATCCTCTAATTCCACTCCACACCACTCAGGCCATTTAGAGGCCTGGAAGCCAGGCATGCTGATTTTATAATGGTGCAAGTACATTCTGGCTTCGGAGTCGACCGCGTGTCCGTACAATGGGTCTCCAACAATGGGGTGGCCCAAGAAACTTAAGTGCGCCCGAATTTGATGCCTCTGACCTTTAAGTATCCTGACTCTAACCAAGGTCTGATTTTTTGTTGAAAAATAATTCAATGGATAAATCCAGGTAAATCGTAAAAAACTTTCTGACTCCCTGGCTAAAACCTTAACTTTTTTTCTTTTAGCCGCGTCAATAGCCTTTTTGACTACAACAGGCTCTACTAATTTCCCCCGGACCAGAGCCAGATAAAATTTATCCACTTTGCCCTCTTCCTGGGCCTGCTTATAGATATTACGGCCCTTTTCGGTTAAGGCGACCATCAAAATTCCACTGGTCAAATAATCCAGACGATTTAAGAGGCAGGCTTCACTTTGAGGAAAAATGGAAGGAAGCAAACCCCGGACACTAAACCTTTCCCTGCCTGTGTCCGAATGCATAAACGGGGGCTTGTTCAGGGCCGCCAGATGGGTAGCTGAGGATACAACTTCGATTTTTGTTTTATAATTAATTTTATCATCTTTAAGTGGCTTTTCCTTGATTATTATTTCCTGGCCCGGCAACAACTTATATCCTTTTGGTCTTTGTGAGCCATCAACAAGCACCCTGCCAACTTTAATAAGTTTCCTGGCCTGGCGCAGGCCTATATGCAAAAATTCTGCTATTAATGCATCAAGACGCTTACCAGAATTTTCAGGGAAAATTTTTATACGCATAAAAAATAAAGCCCCGCCAAGGCGGGGCAAAGCATCGGGCACGGATACTCCGTGCCTATATTATTTTAATTTGTTATAAACTTCTGCTGCACGTTGAACAACAGTCAAAAAACACAGGGCAATGAACAAAACCAAGCCAATCCAGAGTAAACCTTCTCTGGCGCCAGGCAGAATAAGTAATAAAAATGCCCAACCAAGCTGATACACTACTCTACTGGTCCTATCCATGATTCCGACATCACATTTTACCCCCAGGCATTCGGCTCTTGCCTTTATATAGCTTACTAAAACACAAAGAAGAATAGCAATAAACATGGCCATGCTTGCCTGGGCTAACCATTTTCCTTGTTGCCAGAAAAGGACCCAGAAGCCCATCAAATAAAAGACATCACTTACCCGATCAAAAGCAGAGTCCCACAACGCACCGATTTTGGTTTGGTTGCCATTTTCGCGGGCCAGAAAGCCATCCAGACTATCGGCCATGCCAGATAAAAGCAAAAGCAATAAGCCCCAAAAAGGATGGGCATAGAAACCAAGGGGAACAATAAGAGAAAAAATTAGTCCTGAGACTGTAACCCTATTTGGAGTAAAACCATTTTTTTCCAGCCAGGGAAGAACCAGACTATCCATCCACTCATAATAGGTTTTAGCTAATGAACAATTTTTCCAGTCCATTCCTTCCTCCTGTTAACATCGCAGTTCCTTTTCGTGAACAATAATTGGAATGAATACAATAAACAAACTACTATTATAACTCCTATCTGTACTGTTATGTACTTTTAGCTACATTACTTTAAAAGCAACGCTGCCAGTCCTAAAAAAGTAAAAAACCCAGCACTGTCAGTCAAGGTTGTTAGAAAGATACTAGAGGCCTGAGCCGGGTCACGACCAATTTCTTTAAGCAACAATGGTATCGAGGCTCCGGCTATTGCACCCAAAAACATATCCAGAAAAAGGGCCATGGCCATAACCATGGCTAAACTGACATTCTTAGTCAAAATTACAATAGCCAAAAATATAAGAAAAGCAATAACCGACCCATTGACCAGACCAATACGTGCTTCTCTCAAAACAGCCTTCCAAACTTTACGGCGTTCAAAAGGCTCCAGGGCAAGTTGCCTGATCATGACTGCAAGGGATTGCTGACCGGTATTTCCAGCCTGATTTGCCACTACGGGCATAAGCACAGCCAACATGGCCATCTGAGAAATAGTTCCTTCGAACAGGTGAACAACCCAGGCGGAGATTGCAGAGTTAAAGAGGTTTATTATCAACCAGGGGATTCTCTTTTTAACCGAGTATTGCCAGGGAGAATCAACAGTTTCATCCGAGCCGGCACCGACCATGGTTTGCATATCTTCACTGGCTTCTTCTTGAATGATATCAATAACATCATCGACAGTGACAATACCGAGTATGCGTTGATCATGGTCCACGACTGGAATAGCCAGCAAGTTATAGCGACTCAAGAGCCTGGCTACTTCTTCCTTATCTTCATTATAAGGAACATAAATAAGGTGTTGCTCATGTAACAGCTCTTTGAGTTTCTTTCCCGGAGGACTAAGCAGCAAGTCCCGCAAGGACAGAACTCCCTTTAAATGCCTGTATTCATCAACCACATAGGCATAATATGGGACTTCAATCTCTTCTACGCCCGAACGAATAAGTTTAATAGCCTGGTCAACAGTCAGATCTTGATCCAGAACAAGGATCTCGGTGTTCATTACACCGCCGGCCGTGTCCGGATCAAACTTTAAAAGATCATTAATCAGAGCCGCGTCTTCGCGGTTCATCCTTCTCAGAATGATCGACCGTACTTCATCTCCCAGTTCATCCAGGATATCGGCCGCGTCATCAGGAGACATCTCTTCCAGAATGTCAGCGGCAAGCTCAGGAGGCAACTTGCTCAAGAGCGGGGTGCGATCATGCTTTTCCATCTCCACGATAGACGCCGCCGCATCTTCAGGAGACTGCCCCTTGATCAACTCAAGCTGCTCCTCCAGAGAAAGATTCTCCAGACGGTCGGCTGCATCTGCCGGGTGGAGATTATCAAAGCTGGCCGATGGCCAATCTACCTTTTGATAATCAACGCCCTTAGCGCGTGGAGATAAGTCCTGGTCCTGCTTCTTCATAACTGAATTGAGTTATATCAAAAAAGCCTGACCGTCAAAGAAAATAAACCAATATCAACTGCTTAACTTGACGAAAACGCACCCCTCCCTTAACAAAAAAATTTAGGGAGAATATATTATGGAGATATTTAATTCTTTTTTTAAGGGAGAAGCCCTTAGTTTTTTAAGAAAAATCATTGCTCTAAGCCTGGAGGAAGATGGAGAAGATCTAACATCCAAAAATTTGTTCGGAGCGGATAACCATTTAACAGCCAAAATAGTGGCCAAACAGGATACTATAGTAGTTGGCCTACCCATTATACCTTTAATTCTTGACCATATTCCAGGCCCTGCAAAATATTCTTTCGTCGTCCGAGAAGGTCAATTTGTGCCAAAAGGGACAATTATTGCCACCATGCATGGTTTGGCATATAAACTGTTAAAAGGAGAAAGAGTAATTTTAAACTTTATCTGTCACCTATCAGGAATAGCCAATTTAACCCATAAGTTTTGTCAAAAAATTGCTGGTAGCGGAGTGACCTTGCTGGATACCCGCAAAACTTTGCCAGGCTTGCGCTATCCAGAAAAATACGCAGTCCTGAGAGGAGGAGGTCAGAACCACCGCCTCAACCTGTCTGAAATGCTCATGCTCAAGGACAATCACATTGACCAGGCCGGCAGTATCCTTCAAGCCGTACAAAAACTAAGACAAACCCTTACCCCCTGCCCCCCGATAGAAGTAGAATGCCGCACACTAGCCGAGGTCAAAGAGGCAGTTCAGGCCGAGGCCAACAGGATAATGCTCGATAATATGTCAGAAAAAGAAATGAAGGAAGCCTTAAAACTTATTCCTGAACATATTGAATCGGAAATAAGCGGTGGAGTTACTTTGGATAATATTTCCAGAATAGCAAGCTTAAAACCAACTTATATTTCTACGGGGGCCATTACCCTTTCCGCACCGGCTGCAGACTTCAGTATGCAAATTGAGTCTTGATCCATGATCTATAACTCAGGGCGAACCCATAGAACCACGCCAACTCATAAGGAGGAGCTACTACCTATGAACCAAATTGAACAAATTAAAAAAAATTTAGGACCGGACCTGGCCATATTAGGACATCACTACCAAAACGATAATATTATTGCGTACACTGACATTAAAGGAGATTCTCTGGAACTAGCCCGCAAGATTCCAGAACTTAAAGCAAAATATATTGTTTTCTGCGGTGTACATTTTATGGCAGAATCAGCAGCCATCCTGGCCCAAGAAAATCAAATGGTTTTCCTACCGGCTTTGGATGCCCGCTGTGTCATGGCTGATACTGCCCCCGCCAGCCTGGTAGAAAAAATCCTGATTAGCTTAAACCAGGAAGGGAAAAAAATAATACCTTTGGCCTATGTCAATTCTTCTGCCGAAGTGAAGGCGATTTGCGGAAAGTACGATGGCTCAGTATGCACCTCGGCCAATGCCCCAAAAATGCTCGCCTGGGCATTAAATCAAGGGGATGGGGTGCTTTTTTTGCCGGATAAAAACCTGGGCCAAAACATGGCCAAAATCCTGGGTCTTTCTCCCGGTGAAATTGTCACCGTGGATATCCGCAGCCAGGGTAAGCATATAAACTTTGGAAAGATTAAAGACAAAAAACTCTTTTTGTGGCCTGGTGTATGCGCCATACACTTTCGCTTTAAAGCTGAGCAGCTTAACCACATAAGGAAAACCGACCCCAAGGCCAAAATAATAGTCCACCCGGAATGCGATCCGGATGTTGTTGCCATTGCTGATGCCAGCGGCTCCACTTCATTCATTATCAAATACGTCCGGGAGGCAGAACCCGGGACACGAATCTATGTAGGCACTGAGGACAACCTGGTCCACAGACTGGCTAACGAATATCGGGGACAAAAAGAAGTTTTGCCAATTACTCCCAGTTTATGTAGCAACATGGCTAAAATTACCGAACAAAATCTCCTACATACCTTAAAGAACATGAAACCAGAAAATAAAATTACAGTTTCGGAAGATATAGCCGTTCTGGCTCGCAAAGCTTTAGAAAAAATGCTCGAGGTTTGTAGTTAATGTCCAGTAGATTAAAAACCCAAGTTCTCGTTATTGGCTCTGGCATTGCCGGATGTACTGCCGCCCTGACCCTAGCAGAATTCGGTGTGGAAGTACTGCTTGTTACTGCAGGCAAAAATCTTGACGATGGAAACACTGCCCTGGCCCAAGGTGGCATAGTTTACCGCTCAGAAAACGATAACCCTAAACTTCTGGAAAAGGATATCCTCACTGCCGGATGGAATCACAACTATCTGCGGGCGGTACGTTATCTCTGCCGTAAAGGCCCGGAAGTGGTTAAGGAACTTCTCATTGAAAAATTTAATGTCCCTTTTGAACTTAATGATCCCAGCCGACATTATCTAACCAAAGAAGGTGGCCACAGTCAGGCCAGAATCCTCTTTTGTGCTGATTATACCGGCCGAGCCATAATGGATGTTCTGGCCCAAAGAGTTGTGGCCAATCCCCAAATCAAGGTCCTGACCAACCGCACAGCCATAGATCTTCTGACCTCGCACCACCACAGTACCAGGCTGGAATTTAAATATCATCTGAAAAACCAGTGCGTTGGGGCCTATGTCCTAAATAACCAGACAAATACTGTTGAGACTATACTTGCTGACTTTACTGTCCTGGCCACCGGCGGCATTGGCCAGATTTATTTACATACGACCAATACGGCTTCATCCATTGGCTCATGCTTGGCAATGGCTCATAGGGCAGGAGCCAGGATAATGAATGTAGAATTTGTCCAATTCCATCCCACAGCCCTATTTCACCGCTCAGAAAGAAAATTTCTCATTTCCGAGGCAGTACGCGGCGAGGGCGCAAAGTTAATTAACAGCCAAGGCAAACCATTCATGTCCATCTATGACCCCAGAGGCGATCTGGCTCCGAGAGATATTGTTACCAGGGCTATAATTGAAGAAATGCTTAAACGAGGTGAGGATTGTGTATATCTGGATGCTGCTTCGCACATCAGTAAAGACTTAAAGGAACGCTTCCCCACTATTTATAAAAAATGTTTGGAAATAGGTATTGATATTACCAAGGAGCCAATACCGGTCGTCCCCGCTGCCCATTATTTTTGTGGCGGTATATTAGTAGATCTGCACGGCCGGACAACAATTGACCGCTTATATGCTGGTGGCGAGTGCTCTTGCACTGGAGTACATGGAGCCAATAGGCTCGCCAGCACCTCACTGTTAGAGGGCTTGTTATGGGGCTATAGTATTGGCCAAGATATTGGCCAAAGATACCGTCAGAGAACAAGGTTAAGTCAAAGAATTCAGGAATCTATACCTGATTGGCGTTTTTCAGGCAATGAGCAAAACGAAGACCCTGCTCTCATAGCCCAAGACTGGGCTACTATCAAACATACCATGTGGAACTATGTGGGCATAGTACGCACTTCATCCAGGCTAAAACGAGCTTTTGAAGACCTGCGTAACTTAAATAAACGGCTGCATGATTTTTACCGTGAAACCCCCATATCCAAACCTCTTGTTGATCTTTTCCACGGCTGTCAGGCAGCTTATATCATTACCACTGCAGCAATGCGGAATGAGCAAAGCACAGGTTGTCACTTCCGCCAAGACAGGCCTTATAAGAAAAAATAGTTCAAAATCATAATAACGGCACAAACCCTGAAAACCAGACCATGAAGCTTAAAAAGAAATGAAAAACATAACAGTTTATAACTACCTTAATCCATAGAAAATTTTTCAAACTCATACATCATGTATTAGTAATATGGTAGCAAATAAAATACCGGCCATTGTTTGTACTGCATCAGATCTAAACTTTGAAAATGATAAACATAATCTCGAATGTTTAGGCATTCGTATCACCAATAGATTTTCTTCGGGTATCGCAGTCATAGACTATGCTAAATTTAATAAACTTTGCCTGGTTATCGCTGATAATCAACTGAGTGACATGAGCGTCATTGACCTCGTACATAAATTACAAAATAAATTACAAAATAAATTTATTCCTATCGTTGTGATCTCTGATCGGTCAGAGCGTGATTTTGTCTTAGACATTATTGCAGCCGGCTGTACAGGTTTTGTCATTCGACCTTATCATTTAAAAACTTTACAAGAACATATAAAAAATTCACTAAGTTTGTTTTACTTTAATGAAATCGATGATGAGTTGCTAAAAAACGCAATGAACGACATCACTAAGGGTAATTATGACCATGCCATAGAAAGCTTAAATGAAATTATTGATGTTGAAAAAAAAGATGCTCAATATTATTTTGATCTTGGAAACTCATACTTGCTAGAAGAAAAATTTACAAAAGCAATAATCGCCTTTAATAAGGCCTTAAAAATAAACAATCTTTTCATAAAGGCATACAAAGGGCTTGCAGAAGCATATAAAGGCAAAAATAACATAAAAAAATACAAGTATTACTTAAGTAAATGCGCTGAAGAATATGCAAAAAGAGATAATTTTGAGGAAGTAAAAAAATTATTTATTGAAATTTTAAAAGTAGATCCATATTCTCCTAATCCTTATAATAATTTAGGGATAAATCTTAGAAAAAAAGGTCAATACAACTTGGCAATCGATGCATACCGCAAGGCTTTGGCTCTGGATCCAAAGGATGAGAACATCTATTTTAATATGGCAAAAGCTTATTTTTTTATGAAGCAGTATGCCGATGCAAAAAAATTCACTTTAAAAGCATTAAATTTAAACCCTAATTTCGCCGTTGCTGAAACTCTTTTAAAAAATCTTAACAAAAAATTGAAAAAATATGCTCAAAGTTAAAGACTGAAGTTTCAGAAAAGCTCTGCAAAATTCATCATTTTTTTAATAACACACTAAAATTACTTAATATTCAAAAAAAATCCACTCCACCCCGCCAAAGCGGATGTGTATGTGGCCATCTAGCCTGGCTACTCTGAACGAAGGTGATATTTTATGGCAACAAAATTTCGAGGATGTCCTATATGCGGTAAAATTGTGGACACAGAAAATGAACCACACACTTTATATGACTGCCGCAACTTCATCCTTAAAAGACTGTATAGCAAGGACTATCAATTTAAGCGGATAGAGCTCGAAAAATTGTTGGATAAGGTAAATAAAAAATTAAAAACAAGCAGCAGGAACCTTGTAGATACTTAAGTCGACCATAATATAGGCCTTCAGAAAAGACTTATTGCGGCAACAGACAAATTGCTAAAGTCTGCATTCGAAAGAAATTTGAGCGGTTTAATATATGCGTCTGCAAAAAGGGACTTTTTGCAGGCAATGTTGAATCTTGAATGATGAATGTTGAATTATTTGAATAGGTTACAAGATAAAGATGTTTGTCAAAACTGTAAAATTTAATTATTGCATCCAAAGACAAAATATAACGCCTTCAGGCAATATATAAATAACGACCACTTGATAAATCTAATACTAACTCAACTCAACCCAGATAAAACGCAGGTAGACTGTGCATAAAAAAAGCCCCGCTAAGCGGGGCTTTTTTTATGCCTCTTCTTCAACTTTGGGTTTAAATCCCAATAATATCGGGCTGGCCACATAAATAGATGAATATGTTCCGACCAACACTCCAACTAAAAGAGCGAAGGCAAAGTCATGTATCACTCCACCTCCAAATAAAAACAAGCAGACTACAACAATTAATGTTGTTCCGGAGGTAAGTATGGTTCTACTCAAGGTCTGATTAATGCTTACATTAATAGTTCTGGCCAGCGAAGGAGATATTTTTGCCCGCAAATTTTCCCGTATCCGGTCAAAAACAATAATTGTATCGTTTAAAGAATAACCGACGATTGTCAAAAGAGCAGCAACGATTGTTAAATCAAACTCTTTATCCAGTAAAGAAAATATGCCCACCGTAATAAAAACATCATGAATCAAGGCCAAAACCGCGCCAAGTGCATAATTTAACTTTAAGTACCAACACAGGCCCAAAGTTATAAGCATAGCAGCTACAATCAACACACTCATGGGCATGGTCAAAAGCTTTAACACATACACACCCAATGCTAATCCAGCAGCCATTACACCGGCAGTCATCCAGCGTTGCTCAAAACGCCCCGAAATATAAATAGCTATCAACAACACTGCATAAAATAATGCTTCCAAGGCTTTGGACCTGAGATCTGCCCCTACTTTGGGACCAACCATTTCAAGCCTTTGGATTTCAAATTTTTTGCCGGGTAAATTCTTTTTTAAATTTTCCTCTACCAAAGACCTGATTTTTTCTGGAGAAAATTTGTCGGCTGAGGTTCGCAAAAGATATTCATTGTCTTCTTTATCCCCGAAACGTTGGACCACCAAGCTCGGAAGGCTGGCCTCTTTTAATGCCTGTTTTAATTCTTTGACATCAACACTCTGATCAAACTTGACCTGAACTATTACCCCGCCGGCAAAATCTATCCCGTATTTGGGCCCGCCTTTAACGATCAAGGATAAGACCCCGACCAGGATAAGCAGTCCAGATAATAAAAAGGCCCATTTACGCAGGCCTATAAAATCGATATCTGTATCCGGTCTAATAATTTGTAAACCCATTATCCAGGCTCCTCCTTTTATAGCTCAAAGCTCGTAGTATAATTATAGCTGATAGCTGGAGTTAGAATGTCCAACTTCCTAGATACTTAATGCTGTCCCCGCCTTTCTTCTGGTCAACCATAAGTCAAAAATGACCCGGGAGACAAAAATTGCTGTAAACATTGAGGCCAAAATACCCAAGGTCAGGGTAACAGCAAAACCACGAATAGGGCCTGTCCCGAATTGATATAAAATAATAGCCGCAATTATGGTCGTCACATTGGCATCCAAAATGGTCAAAGTAGCCCGGCCAAAACCCTCGTCAATGGCTGCCCGCGGAGATAATCCCCGTCGCAATTCTTCTCTGATCCTCTCAAAAATAAGCACATTGGCATCTACAGCCATACCAATGGTCAAAATTATACCGGCAATACCAGGCAAGGTCAGAGTAGCCCCAAAACCGGCCAAACCAGCCATGATCAATAAAATATTAAAAAGAAGAGCAATGTCGGCAACAATACCGGCAAAGCCATAATAAACAACCATAAAAACCAAGACGACAGCCCCGCCTATGAGAGCTGAAAAAATACCCTTCTCAATAGATTCCTGACCTAATGATGGTCCCACGCTTCTTTCTTCCATAACATGAACTGGTGCGGGCAAAGAACCAGCTCTGAGAACAATGGCCAAATCATGGGCCTCTTCAGTGGTAAACCGCCCGGTAATACTGGCCCGACCACCACTAATCTTCTCCTGGATCACCGGCGCTGAATAAACCTTACCGTCTAAAACAATGGCCAATCTCTTCTTTACATTTTCCCCTGTGACCCGCTCAAAAATCCTGGAACCACGCTTATTGAAGCTTAAAGAGACATACGGTTGGCCATAGGAGTCAAAGGCAGTATTGGCATCAGTAATATATTCACCCGTGAGCACAGCTTCTTTTCTAAGCACGATAGGCTGTTTGGACGTACTTCCATCAGGCAATTTTTTATATATAAAGGCAAGCTCCCTTCCAGGCGGAAGGATCCCCTTCAATGCTTTCTTAATATCGGCTTCGTCATCCACAAGTTTAAATTCGAGATGCGCGGTTTTGCCAATCACCTTAATCGCCCGTTGGGGATCATCCAATCCTGGCAACTGCACCTGGATTCGATTGCCCTCTTGTTTTCGGATGTCTGGTTCGGCAACCCCAAATTGATCTATACGGTTTCGAATAGTTTTAATGGCCTGATCAATAGTTAATTTGGTCAAATGTTCCTTATATTTTGGAGTCATGCCCAGCACGTACCTAACCTTGCCCTGCTCCAGTGGCTCCCGAGACACAATTTTTAGTTGGCTGAACTTTTGCTCCAGCATGTCTTCCAAGGCTTCTTGCTGGTCGCTCTTAAGAAGCACAAACTCCAACTTCCCACCTTGAACAACCCTGGGCCTTAGCACAAGAATACTTTCTTCTCTGGCTTCAGAACGAATGTCCTGTCCCATCTGCGCCAATGAGTTCTCGATGGCTTTTTGTACATCCACTCCCAGAGTTAAGTGAATACCACCTTTAAGATCCAGGCCCAAATTTATTTCATTATCAGGCAGAATCTTGGTTAAAGCTGATTTTTTGATTCCGGGAACAGACGGCAAGGCGTATATCAGGCCCAAGCCTAAAACAAAAATGATAAGGATTATTCTCCAGCGCAAACTCCCCTGCATATGCTTTCCCTTTATTTATGTTTAGAATTAAATGTTTAATTTTGTGAACCAATACATGATTCTGCTATGCCAGAACCTACCCTTCACAAGAAAGCTGACGTTGCGGACTATTCAAAAGTTAACCCGTAAAATTATTTTAGTGTATAAAAACATTTAAATAAGTGGAATAAAAAGTTTAAACTTTGAAATAAAAAAGTTTTATTTTACATATTCCACGACTTGAACATTAATAAAATACAATCCAAAATAAAAAAGACCTGGAAACCAACTTGGCAACCAGGTCTTCAATATTAAAAAATTAGTCAATTGGCTACTTTTTTTCTTTGCTTTTTGGCTTATCTTTTTGACCTGAATCTGCAAGTCCGGCAACATAGCCACGGTTGACCTTAATCTGGACATTGTCTGCCAGTTCAATGGTCAACACTTCGCCATCAATGCCAACGATACGCCCGTAAATACCTCCATTGGTCAAAATATAATCGCCTTTTTTCAGGTTAGCCAAAAGTTTTTGATGTTCTTTGGCCTTTTTTTGCTGGGGTCTGATTAGCAAAAAATAAAAAATGGCGAACATCAACAGCAAAGGCACGAATGCTGTTAATGGGTTGCCTTCCCCTGCCTGAGCTCCTCCTGCCTGCCCCATGGCATAGGCCATCTGGGTAAAAAACATAAATCCTCCGTCTTTAATTTTTACAAGGTCAATATTTTTGACATGCCATAAATACGTAATATCATAGATAAAAGACCAGATTAAGTTTGTAAACAACAAACTCAATCACCCAATATATAACTTACCATAAGGTCTGTGCGATTTTGGCTTTATGCGCACAAAATCAGTACCAAGAATCTCATCTTCTTTCTCATCAAATTCCTGACAAAACGTGCGTACATACTTTTCAATTATCTTTCTATCTTCAGCATCCGCATCTTCTACAATCAGGTTATCAGCCAACTGATATTCTGGCACATGGCCACGCACGTAGATAACACCTCCATGCATACCAGTAGCCAGACTACGACCGGCTATAGGTGTATCTTTATGCTGACTAAAAAGGCCCAGGAGAATTATCACCCCCCCGGCCATGTATTCGCCAAGAAAATCACCGGCTTTGCCACCTATAACTATAATCGGCAGCTTATCCTTGTAGGCCTTCATATGAATGCCTACCCTGTAACCAACATCTCCATGAATATGGACCTGGCCACCACGCATGGCATAACCCAAAACATCTCCGGCCATGCCCGTACAGCTGACAAAGCCATCGTCCATGGTATTGGCAAGTCCGTCCTGGGCATTACCCTCAATGCGCATATACGGGCCACGCATAAACGCAGCCGTATCCTGGCCAGCTACTCCGTGAATCAGAAATTTAAGTTCGCCCTCCAGCGCTGTGCCAATATATCTTTGCCCACTTACATTTAAGAGTTCAAACTCCTTTACACCCTCTTTCACAGCCTGCCTGATGCGCTCATTCAGGTCTCTATAATATAGTCCTTTGGCATCAATGACTAGTTTTGACTTCATCTTTATTCCTCAACCTCCACGATAACAGGTTCTCCAGCTTTTGGGGCCCATAACTTATCTGGATCCGGACATACACTTCTTATGGAACAATCTTCACTGGCCATATAGACTAACTCATCTTTTTCAGCCACGATCAAAGGCCTGAGCTTTATTCGGTCATTTAAGCCGGTTAAACTTTTACCGTCAGAATATAGTATAGCAAAGGGGCCATTGAGCAGGGCTGAACCATAAACCATCCTTAGTGCAGTGTAAGCTGCTTTCTCTTCCTCATCCATACGTTCGATTTCGTCCCAGAACGGAGGCGCAAAGACTTTTGAGGCCATTTTTTTACTCAGGCCGTGTTTTCGGATAAGGAGGTCCAATAAATAAGCAACGACTTCCGTATCGGTCATCAGGGTACACTCGTAGTCGTGCTGGCATAAGTAGCGCTTATTTATACCGTAAGAAGAAATCTCACCATTATGCACTATGGACCAGTCCAGGAGAGTAAAAGGATGGGCTCCGCCCCACCATCCAGGGGTGTTGGTGGGAAAACGGTTGTGAGCAGTCCAGATATAACCTTTATATTCGTCCAGGCGGAAGAATTCACCAATATCTTCGGGAAATCCTACTCCTTTAAAAGCTCCCATATTTTTGCCACTGGAAAAGATATACGCTCCAGGGACCTTTTTATTCACCAACATTACTACTGAAACAACATAGTCATTTTCACTCAAATGTACCCAGGCTGGCCTGTCTATTCGCACCTGCACAAAAAAACGCCACAAGACAGGCGGATTAATTACACCCAAGGTCTTGCGTACTGGTATGGGTTCAGAAAGATGAATGACAAAATATTTTCTAATAATATCCTCGGCTCTCTCCAAAGCAGCCTGGTCATCACACATCAAATGCAATGCATATTTGTCAGCTAACTCCGGGTAAATACCATATGCGGCAAAACCGCCACCAAGACCATTACCACGGTCATGCTGTACAGCGATGGCATCAATAGCCACATTTCCTGGCAAGGTTTTTTTGTGCCTATGAATTACACCAAAGAGACCGCATCCTGAAATATCTTTTTCGCGTAAATATTCCTTCGTCGCAAAAATCTTTCTCTTATACTCTGTAATGGACAAACAGGGATTATTCATGAACTAAATCTCCTTTACTTAGCGTAGTCTGGCCTGCGGATTCCACTTTTGCTGGAAAATACCTTCTGGCCACTCAAGGGGCGTGGGTTCATTGTTCTGTAAATGAAACTTTATTTTTTGAGTCACAGGAATCTGAAGTCGTATGTATCCTGTATATCGCCCCGCTTTGTCCACATCACCAACTAAAACACATCCAACCAATTTATCGTCTTTAAACACCAACTTGCGGTAAACTTCCTTTTCTTCATCAACAAAGGTGAGCACTTCATAGCCCTGTTCCTCTGGAGGGTTGGCAATACCAACAGAGATGGTTGGTAACCCGTAAAAACCAATGGAATTCATGGCCAGACCACCTGCATATTCTCTATCTACTCCAGCCATATTCTGTCCGGCTATAAATCCTTGTGCATAAGCATTGGGCCAAATAGGAGTGACTCTGGGCTCTTTCCATAAAAAATCCAGGGCTTCCGCCACATCACCGGCAGCGTAAACATCCGGGGCACTGGTCATTAACTTCTCATCCACCACAATCCCACGGTTTACGTTTATTCCTGCTTCCTTGGCCAAGGATACATTGGGCACGACACCAATGGCGATAACCACGGCATCAGCTTCCAAAAACTCACCGTCCTGAAGAAGAACTCCCTTTACCCGACCATCTGTTTCTCGCTTGATCTCCTTGGCCGTAGTATTGCAAAAAATATTAAAACCTAACTTCTTTAGCCGGTTTGCTACGATATTTCCTGCCACATCATCAAAGGCCGCGCTTAAAATCCTGGGAGCCAGTTCAACAATGCTCACCTCAACTCCCCGGTCAAAGAGACTCTCAGCAGCTTTTAAACCAATCAGTCCACCGCCAATGACCACAACCCTTTTCAGTTTCTTACAAATCCCATCCAGAGTTTGGGCATGCTCGAGCGTAGTGAAAAAATAAATATCCTGACCATCAGCACCCGGAATAGGTGGACAAAAAGGCGCCCCCCCCGTAGCAAGGAGTAGTTTGTCAAAATCTATCTTCTCTTCATTTTCCAGGTAAATAGTTTTCTTCTCCGGATCAACGCGCGAAACTCTTTGGCCCAGCTTCAAATCTACTTTATTATCCTGGTAAAAAGAGTCGTCTCTTAAATTGACACGTTCACCAGTAACTTTACCGGCCAAAAAGTAAGAAATAAGAGGTCGTCCATATGTCTTAAATTCTTCTTCTGATATAACAGTGATTGGACCTTCAGGATCTACCCGGCGAATACCCTCAATGGCTCCAATTGAAGCCACACCATTGCCCACTATAACATATTTCATATTTAACACCCCGGATAAGTTCTATTTTTCTGCAAATTCCAGAGCCTCGTTTGGACAGGCCGCAACACAGGCTGGGACATCTCTGCCTGGACACAAATCGCATTTGACGATCTTTTCTTTGATGGGATGACGTTTAATAGCCCCAAAAGAACAGGCCATAAGACATGACCAGCATCCTACGCATTGCTCTTCATCATAGACTACCCGTCCACTTTCCTTATCTTTGGTCAGGGCTCCTGAAATACACGCCTGCACGCAAGCAGGCTCGTCACAATGCCGACAGCTCAAGGAGGCCGAGATCCAGCCTGCATGGTCAACTGTATTGCGCGGGATCAAACCCTGTGCCTGCTCGTCCCGGAAAGCAATAATCAAATCTTTACTTTGAGAATGCCCTGTCATACAGGCCAGCTCACAAATATGGCAGCCTATGCAAACTTCTGGATTTACGTATACGCGCTTCATTTACTACCTTCCTGCTGGTTTTACACCTAAGATATCCAGTTCAACCTGATTAAGGCCCACTGCCCTTAATTTTTCTCTGTTTCCACGCAGGCTTTCAATGGAATTTAAGCCCATACCACCTAACATTTCCTCAATCTCATGGCCCCATCCCCGGACCAGATTGATTAATTTCTTGGTCGCAATTTCAGGGTTCTGCCTTCTGGCTAATGCTGGAACGTTGGTTGCAATTCCCCACGGGCACTTTCCAGTATAACAACGCTGACACATGGTACAGCCTACGGCTATCAAGGCTGCCGAACCAATATAGACAGCGTCAGCCCCCAGTGCGATAGCCTTGACTACATCAGCACTGCATCTGATTCCGCCAGCAACCACCAAAGAAGCATGGTTGCGGATGCCTTCATCCCTGAGTCTTTGATCGACAGAAGCCAGGGCCATTTCAATTGGAATACCTACATTATCGCGAATCATTGTCGGTGCTGCCCCGGTTCCGCCTCTAAACCCGTCAATGGCCACAATATCCGCACCAGCCCGAACAATGCCCGAAGCAATAGCTGCGGAATTATGCACAGCAGCAATCTTAACCGAAACAGGAAGACGGTATTCTGTGGCCTCTTTCAATGCATAAATAAGCTGACGCAAATCCTCGATGGAATAAATATCATGATGCGGGGCCGGTGAAAGGGCGTCTGAACCCTCTGGAATCATCCTGGTCATGGATACTCCAGGGCCAATCTTTTCCCCTGGCAAATGGCCGCCAATACCAGGCTTTGCTCCCTGACCGATTTTAATTTCAATACCAGCACCGGCATTCAAGTAGTCCCTGTGGACCCCAAACCGGCCTGATGCCACCTGAACTATGGTGTTGGGCCCATACTGATATAAATCAGGGTGCAACCCACCCTCGCCAGTATTGTAAACAATGCCCAATTCTGTGGCCGCTCTGGCCATGGCTATATGCAGGTTAAAATTAATTGAGCCATAGGACATGGCCGAGAACATGATTGGGTAATTGAGCTTGATCTGCGGACTCAGCTTGGTTTTCAGACTAACTTTGCCCTCGCTGCTCTCTTCAAACTCGAGCTTATCCGGTTTGGAACCCAAGTAGGTCCTCAACTCCATGGGCTCACGCAAAGGGTCAATGGAAGGGTTGGTTACCTGGCTGGCATCCAGGAGAAGATGATCCCAAAAGATAGGATAAGGTGCAGGATTGCCCATGGCAGCCAGTAATACACCACCTGAGTCGGCCTGCTTGTAGATATTTTTTAAAAACCAGGGTTTCCAGAGAGAGTTTTCTCTGAATTCTGATCTGTTCCGCCTAATGGTCAGGGCCCCTGTAGGACAAAAGGCCTCACAGCGATGACACCCAACACACTTGGTATTGTCATGCATGACCTTCTGCCTGTTTTCATCCCAAAAATGAGCCAGATAAGAACATTGCCGTTCACACACCCGGCAGTTAATACAGAGTTCCTTATCGCGCTCAATTACAAAATCGTAGTAGTTCTGATTAATTGGCTTGTTAATCAAGGCACTTCTCCCCGAGATTATTTTCTTCGTAATTCCGTAATTCGCGGTTCCTTATTCAGCGACTCCCGCCAGTCACTTGGTCTTTGTCTTGCCATTTGCATTCTTTCTTGATTTGTAGCAGGCGATCCCTTTATAAAAAATTTTTCCAAAAAGCAAATCCCTGGGTAAAATTTATTTGATCTCACCTACAGGGAGACCTTATTTTTAGTTATGTATTCAAAATTTTTAAATTTTAGACAAGTTCAAGCATACTTGAAACAGCTTGGCCTATTTCGGATGGATCTGGGACTTGACCGGGTAGAAACCGGACTTCAGGCCTTGAACCTGACTCATCACCATCCACCCGTGGTGCACATAGTGGGCACCAATGGCAAGGGTTCCACCGCAATTTTTTTAGATTTCCTGGCACGAGAATACGGGTTAAAAACAGGACTTTTTACCTCCCCGCACATGTTGACTGTCAGAGAAAGGATAAAGATAAATAGCCGATTTCTATCAACTTCTGAGTGGGTGAATCTAGCCAACAAGGTTTTAACCAACTGCTCAAACATCGCCCTAACCTACTTTGAATTTTTAACCCTTGTGGCAAGTCTGGCCTTTACCCGGGAAAAAGTTGACCTGGCAATTTTCGAGGCTGGCCTGGGAGGAACTTATGATTCAACTAATATCTTTGAATCTATACTGACTGTTTTAACCTCCATCGACCAAGACCATATAGATGTCCTCGGCCAGAGCCTGGAGGAAATAGCCAAGGATAAAGCCGGGGCCATAAAAAGTGCAAGTGTTGTAAGCGCCCCCCAGAAACAAGAAGCCCTCAAGGCAATCAAACAAAGGGTAAAAGAAAAAGACGTCTCCTTCTTTTACGTCCCTTCCTTTTTTGACCACGATGAAAAAATCACCTTTAACAAGGCCCCCTATCTGGAATTCACTTCGGAGGATCTGGGATTAAAAGGAGAGTTTCAGACAATTAATGCCCAAACAGCTATTCTGGCCTGGTGGGTTTTGTGTCAAGAAAATAATTGGCCGTTTGATGATAAAAAAATAAAAAAAGCCTTAAAAAAAGCCTTCTTGTCCGGCCGGATGCAGCTCGTGAATAAAAAACCTCAAGTCATCCTGGATGCAGCCCACAATCCAGCGGGCCTTATCTCTTTAAAAAACTCCCTGACCAAAATAAACAAACTGCCGCGGACAATCATCTTCACCTGTCTTAAAGACAAACAAACAGATAAAATGTTTGACCTTATCAACTCTTTCAAGGCGCGGGTTATTGTACCGGAACTTCAAAATAACCCCCGGTCCTTATCTAAAAAAGAAATAAAAAAATATTTGAAACAGAATATGGACTTTAGCCCCAACGTAGGCCAGGCTCTTGACCTGGCACTGACCATGCCCGGACCAATACTTATTTGCGGTTCAATTTATCTTCTGGCAGAAGTGTTTACGATTAAACCTGATTGGTTTAATAAGTCGCTTTGGTAAAAATCAAGGCAAAGGGATAAAAACCAAATAAGCGAAACAAATTTTTTAGAACCTAACACATAAAACTTAACTAAACAAACCCAAAGAACAAAATGAACACAAAAAACCTATTCAAGCATCTTCCTTCTGTGGATGCAATTTTAAATGCCATAAGTAGCGAAAAGATAGTCGCCAATCTTCCCAGGCCACTTGTCCGGGATCTTGTCAATGATTTTTTGAATCTGTGCCGGGAAGAGATCCGCAGCCAGATCATTACCAATGGCGAGCAGTTGAAGCTAGAAAATTTGAAGCCAAAAATCATGGCCTATATCCGAGCCCACAGCCGCCCCCATTTTCGCCGGGTAATTAATGGCACCGGGGTGGTTATTCATACCAATCTGGGACGTTCCATCCTGGCCGAATCAGCCATTGAGGCAGTTGTCCATGCCTGCAGGCATTATTCCAATCTGGAATTTTCCTTAAAGACCGGTAAACGGGGCAGCCGTTACAGCCATGTAGAAGAGCTTTTGTGCCGCCTGACCGGGGCCGAAGCCGGTCTTGTAGTAAACAATAATGCCTCGGCTGTACTCATTATCCTGGACACCCTGGCCAAAGGCAAGGAGGTAATCGTTTCACGCGGGCAACTGGTGGAAATCGGAGGATCTTTTCGTATCCCAGAGGTCATGGCCAAAAGCGGAGCCATCTTGCGCGAAGTCGGGGCGACCAACAGAACCCACCTGCGCGACTATGAAAAGGCCATTGGCCCGGAAACGGCGGCCTTGCTTAAAGTGCATACATCCAACTACCGCATCATCGGCTTTCACAAGGAAGTGCAATTAAAAGAATTGGTTGCCTTAGGCCAAAAATACGGGTTACCTGTTCTGGAGGATATGGGCAGCGGTAACCTCTTTGATTTTTCTGCTTCTGGCTATTCCTTTATGCATGAGCCCACTGTTCAGCAGGTGATCAAGGCAGGTGTTTCGGTAGTCTCTTTTAGCGGAGACAAACTTCTGGGCGGGCCCCAGGCCGGAATTATCCTCGGTCAAAAAGAAGTCATTGATAAAATCAAGAAAAATCCCATGAACCGTGCCGTGCGCATAGATAAAATGACCCTAGCAGCTTTAGAAGCTACTTTGCGCCTGTATCTGGACATGGACCTGGCCCGGGAAAAGATACCCACAGTAAACATGATTACTTTATCTGAACAGGAACTTAAGCAAAAAGCCCGGAGACTAAAAAACAGGCTGGCCCGACGCCTAAAAGACCATCTGGAATTGAAACTTATTCCCAATCACTCCAGGGTCGGGGGCGGAGCTTTTCCAGAGCAGGACTTGCCTACGACTCTTGTGGCCATAAGGCCCAGACAAATGAGTATCGAAGACTTAAAAAACAGACTCCTGCACACAGAACCACCCTTGGTGGGCAGACTGGAGGATGATTATTTTTGCCTGGATCCGCGAACCATTGCCCTCTCAGAATATAACCTGGTCTGCGAGGCCATTGAACAGGCGGTCGTGGGTGGATGAGTAAATGGGTAAATGAGTAAATGGGTAAATGAGTAAATGGGGGATGGGTGGATGGGTAAATGGGGGATGGGAAACTAAATACAGACCGGTGTAGCTAATGCGAGACGAGTGAGGGTAAAAGCTAGACGGGATTAACTAAGAACCATATTTCAAGGAGCAAGCAATGCAAAAAGGCGAATTTAAGGGGCTGGTGCGAAAAAGGATATTAGTAACCGGAGGAGCAGGATTTATCGGCTCGCATTTATGTCAGAAACTTCTGGAACTTGGGGCCGAAGTTCTTTGTTGCGACAATTATTTTACCGGCCAAAAAGACCATATTCGCCAACTGCAGGATCATCCCAGGTTTGAACTCTTGCGTCACGACATTACCTTTCCACTATATGTAGAAGTGGATGAAATCTACAACCTGGCCTGCCCGGCATCGCCCATCCACTATCAATTCGACCCTGTACAGACCACAAAGACCTGTGTTCACGGAAGCATCAACATGCTGGGGCTGGCTAAAAGGGTTAAGGCAAAAATCTTTCAGGCCTCTACCAGCGAAGTCTATGGTGACCCGGAAGTACATCCGCAAACCGAGGACTACTGGGGACGGGTAAATCCCATTGGCCCCAGGTCATGCTATGACGAAGGCAAAAGATGTGCCGAGACCCTGTTTTTTGACTACCACCGCCAGCATGGGGTGGAGATCAAGGTAGCCAGGATTTTTAACACTTACGGCCCGAATATGCACCCCAATGACGGGCGGGTAGTAAGCAATTTTATTATCCAGGCCCTGCAAAATCTACCCATTACTGTCTACGGAAAAGGTGAACAGACCCGCTCTTTTTGCTATGTGGACGACCTTGTTGATGGTATCCTGAGGCTTATGCATACACCCAAGGACTTTACCGGCCCTGTCAATCTGGGTAACCCGGCAGAGATCACTATCATGGAACTGGCGGAAAAGATTATTCATCTTACAGGCTCCAAGTCGGAAATCATTTTTAAACCACTTCCTGTTAATGACCCGCAAAAAAGAAAACCGGACATTACTCTTGCCAAGAAAGCTCTTTCCTGGGAACCTAAAATCCCCCTGGAAGAGGGGCTGAAAAAAACCATTGCCTACTTTGAAAACCTTTTGAGGAGGAAAAATGGATCTTGAATTTGAACCTAAAAACTGCTGGCAGGTCTTTGACACCCCGGAACATTTAAGCCAGATGGAACAACTGGCCAAAGAGTATGTGCATTTTTTATCTGCCTGCAAAACAGAAAGAGAAACCATAGACTTTGTCCGCTCTGAAGGTTTAAAATATGGCTTTAAAGAAGACTTTGCACAGGACAAAGTCTTTAAGATCCATCGCGACAAAACTATCTTTTTAGCCCGCAAAGGAAAGCAACCCCTGGCCAATGGCGTCCGTCTTTTGGGCGCACACGCCGATTCCCCCAGATTGGATCTGAAACAGCGGCCATTATATGAAGAGTGCCAGGTAGCACTGGCCAAAACCCACTATTATGGCGGCATCCGCAAACATCAGTGGCTGGCCAGGCCTTTGGCACTGCACGGCGTGGTTATAAAAACCGACGGGACAAAAATAGATATTGTTCTGGGCGAAGACCCTGGTGACCCGGTTTTTACCATAGCGGATCTTTTACCCCATCTGGCCCATAAACAAGTAACGAAAAAAGTTACCGAAGCGTTTGAGGCTGAAAAACTGAATGTAATCTTGGGCCATAGCCCGGCACTGGAAGAAGAGAAGTTGGGAAGTGTGGAAGAAACTGAGGAAGCAGGACATAAAAGTAAAGGGAAAAATCTCGTCAAACAAAAAATCATCAAGCTGCTGCATCAAAAATTTGGACTGATAGAAGAAGACCTGTACTCGGCAGAACTCATGGCCGTACCTGCCGGTCCCGCCAGGTTTGTTGGCCTGGATGAGGCCTTAATCGGCGGTTACGGGCAGGATGACCGCGTCTGCGTATTTACAGGCTTAAAAGCCTTCCTGGCACAAGAAGAGCCGGAGTACACTCAGGTACTCATCTTCTGGGACAAAGAGGAAATAGGTTCAGATGGTTCCACAGGAGCCAAGTCTTTATTTTTAGAGTACTGCTTTGAAGACCTGATTGAGTCCTGGGAGCCGAAAACCAATTTACGGACACTGTTTCAAAACACCAAGGCCATTTCAGCTGATGTACATGCGGCCTTGGACCCGGATTATCAAGACGTGCATGAAAAGCTCAATGCATCTCTTCTGGGGCATGGACCGGTTTTTTGTAAATTTACCGGACACAGGGGTAAATACGGAGCCAACGATGCCCATGCCGAATATGTGGCCTGGCTGAGAAATATTCTCAATAAAGCAGGGATTCCCTGGCAAATGGCCGAACTGGGCAAAGTGGACATTGGCGGGGGAGGCACCGTGGCCAAATTTCTGGCCATCTATGGTCTGGATATCATTGACTTTGGTCCCGGAGTACTGGCCATGCACAGCCCGTTTGAGATTACCAGCAAAGCCGACATCTATGCCACCTATCTGGCTTATAAAGAATTCTTTCAGGCAAAATAATAAAACAAGGGCGCCAGGCGTTCAGAGCCGCCAGCGCCCTTACCAACTCAACATGAACTTCCATGACAAAAGATTTTGTCATCCGCGTGCATGAAAAATCCTAATATCGAAATTCGCATTCCGAGACAACTTCGAATGACCAAAATCCAGAACTTCTTCTTCCAGTTCGAGACACAACTCAAGTTAATATTTTTGTCATTTGGTAATTTGAAAATTTAAAGTTGTTTCGAATTTATAAATTTTCACGGTAATATGAACATCCAGGCCCTGTTCTTCATTTTCATCTCAGCCCTTTTTCACATGGGCTGGAACCTCTGCGTCAAAAACAGTCCTCAAAAACAAATATTCATCTGGTGGATGTTCGTCACCACTTTAATACTTTTTCTTCCCCTGGCCCTATGGCACTTGCCAATATGGAAAACCATGCCTCTTTCCTCTGTGTTTGCCTGTTTAGGAGCCAGCCTGATGTACTCTTTTTACCAGCTATGTACTGGCAAGGCATATCAAAAGGGAGAATTGTCCCTGGTCTATCCTTTAACCAATCTTACGCCCCTGTTTGTTCCCATCTGGGCAAGCTGGTTCCTGGGGGAATACTTAAGTCTTTCCGGAATAACAGGCATCTTTCTAACAACCTTTGGAGCTATCCTGCTCCAGTGGGAACGAAAGAGCACCTCTTCTTCAAAACAGGTAAAAAAAGACAAAAAACCTGTTTTCTGGGCCCTTGCAGCCAGTCTCTTTGCATCTATTGGGTCAGTATTTGATAAAGCAGGAGTAGATAGACTGTCCGCTCCTCTTGTCTATCCTTACATCACTTTAATGATCTTTTTTATGCTCTCTTTTTTAAGTATCGTCGTATGGAAAAAATCTTCTTCTACTGCAATGTTAGCCGAAATAAAAAAACTTCCCGGGCAGATATTTTTAGGAGGAGTATTCCTTGCAGGCTCAGTGCTATTTTTCCGTTACGGAATGAAAGTCTGTCCTATCAGCTATGCCGTTGCCCTGCGCAAAGCCGGTATTGTCTTGAGCGTCTGGCTGGGTGCAATAATCTACAGAGAATCCCAGATCGCACTGCGCACAGTGGCATCCGTAATTATTGTCGTGGGGATACTTTTGCTGAGGATGTAAGAGAGAAAAACGGCGAGTCGGAGACGGGGTGAAACGGAGAAAAATAATCACTCCCTCCCCGCTTCTCCCCTTGCCTTTCTCACCCTTTCATAAATTTACTCCCCTAAAACATACATAAAAATAAGTGGGGCCACGATAGAAGCATCAGAGTTGATCATAAACCGCGGGGTATCTGTATCCAGTTTATGCCAGGTAATTTTTTCATTGGGCACGGCCCCGGAGTACGAACCGTATGAGGTAGTACTGTCACCTATCTGGGCAAAGTAGGCCCAGTAGGGAGTATCCTTCTTCTTCACATCCTGAATGAGCATGGGTACCACGCATATGGCAAAATCGCCGGCAATACCTCCACCGATCTGGAAAAAGCCCACTGGAGCGCCATCCTCGACCTGCTTTTGATACCATTCGGCCAGGTGCTCCATTTGCTCGGTGCCGGTTCGCACGCCGTGGTGGCTGGGAATCTTGCCTCTCATCACATCAGCGCAATAGACATTGCCCAGAGTGGAGTCCTCAAAGCCAGGGGTATAGATCGGTATCCCCTTTTCCATGGCCGCATAGACCCAGGAGTGCTCAGGCGGAATCTGAAAATATCTTTCAATGCCTGGGGTTTTCAGCAATTCATACATAAACTCCCAGGGAAATTTCGGCTTGCCTTTAGCAGCGGCCTCACGCCAATTATCCAGTAAAATCTTTTCAATATGTATCATAACTGATTCCGGGATGCAGGTGTCAGTGACCCGGTTAAAGCCCTGGTCTCGAAGTTCTCGTTCCTGCTCAGGAGTCAAATCCCTGTAATGGGGCACCATTTTATACTCTTTATTACTGAAAAGATTAAAAATATCTTCTTCCAAGTTGGCCGCGGTAGCGGAAATAGCATGGACTTTGTCCTCCCGGATCATCCTGGCCAGAGAGATGCCAATCTCTGCTGTACTCATTGCTCCGGCCATAGCCAAAAGCATGCGCCCGCCCTTGTCCAGAAGCTCGCGCCAGGCCCTGGCCGCTTCCAGGGTTTCGCGGGCATTGAAGTGTTTGAAATTCTCTTCCATAAAAGCGCTTATAGTTGTCATATCTACTCCTTGTTATTTGATAGTAGTAGTTTGATAGGTTGTTGAGCATAAGTTTATAATTTAGTGATCCGTAGCCTTGTTTTCAGAGCAAAAATCACTTTCCGGCGATTAGCTGAGAGTATAACAGGAATCAAGTCTTGAATGGCTGTTTTTGAGTCTATGGCAAACCCCATTTTGACGGGTGCATCCGATGGCTGTACTTGGGTTGAGTAGGTGAGTATAGGATTTTCAAGAACCCTGCCGCCCATAAAATCCAGCAATGTACACTGGCCTGTTTATAAATCGCAGGGCTAAATGACTAAATTTACTGCTTCGCTAGTTTTTTTTATTTAACCGCAGACATACGCAAATTTTTGAGGGTATAAGCTTTAATGCTGTCTAACTTAGACTTTAAAAAGAATGTTAAATATACGAGGGATAAGGGTAAATTGTTTGATCTTCTCTTTTAGAGTTGACAACATCCTATTTAGTCGACCTTTAAAAAATATTTAAATGAAAAATAACGCAAGCCAGGTTGAGACATCTCTCTAATATTTTAATCAATATTAATTTAGATGCTACTAACCTGCATAAATATAGAAAAGCGCTTGACATCCATCTCCTAAGTTGTATGTTCAATTTTGTTGACAATTCTGGTGTTATTAAAAAGCGATAAATATCTATTCTATACTGCGAGTGCTCCGGGTTCATACGGTGGTCTCGAGTCTAAGGCTCTGGTCAAGACCCTCTATGACAAATAGATACCCCGCGCAGGCAAAAAGAGTCGAATCTCAAAGGGTCGGAAAATATCTCCGACTAGAGGACAAGGCGACAGGAGGCGCAAAAAATGAGTGGCCTAGACCCCAAAATATACGCTCTGCGGTATGCTGCCAAACATCTTCACTCGAAAAAGATCGTCGAGCACATACTGACCAATAATTTCTGGCAGACTAGCGGAAAAACTCCGGCTTACGCAGTCAGCTCCGGAGATGACGCGTCATGAGTGCCAGGAGCTTGAAACCCCACAAAATTGCCTTTATCTCCTCTTTTTTGCCGCGGCAATGCGGCATTGCCACATTCACATCGGATCTCATCGCGCATGCCTCCGGGGCGTCTGCAGGCAAGCTGGATGCGGAAATCATCGCCATGGAGGCGGCTGATCACTTCAGCTACGACGACAAGGTCAAGCTCACCATTCGCAGGGATCAGCAGAGAGACTACCTGACTGCTGCCGACTACATCAACTACAGCGGCGTCAACCTGGTAAGCCTGCAGCACGAATATGGCCTGTTCGGCGGCAAGGCGGGAAGCTACATCTGTGAACTCCTCGAGTGTCTTTCCATGCCGGTGGTTACAACCTTGCACACGGTATTGGAAAAGCCAGACCCTCAATATCGCGACGCCTTGGTCCGTATTGCAAGTGTCTCCAGCAAAATGGTGGTCATGAACCAACGCGGCATATCCATGCTGCGTGATAGCTACGGAGTGCCCGCGGACAAGATCGAGATGATCCCGCACGGCATCCCTGATCTGCCTTTTGAAGATTCCAGACCATATAAGCAGAGCCTAGGATTCAGGAACCGAAAGATCGCCCTGACCTTCGGCCTGCTAGGGCGCAACAAGGGTATCGAATGGACCATACGCGCACTTCCCGAGGTCGTTAAGCGAGATCCCTCCATCCTCTATCTTGTACTCGGGGCCACGCATCCGGAGGTAAAACGCAACGATGGCGAGGAATACCGCCTCTTTCTGCAACGGCTGGTGCATGATCTGGGCCTTGAACGCCACGTCGCATTCATTAATCGCTTCACCAACGATAATGAACTGCATCAGTTCCTGAATGCAGCCGACTATTATTTGACGCCATATTTGCACAAAGAACAGCTGACCAGCGGCACGCTGGCCTTCGCCGTCGGGATGGGCAAAGCAGTGATCTCCACCTCCTACTGGTATGCAGAGGAATTGCTGGACGACGGACGCGGCATACTGGTTCCATTCCGGGATTACGAGGCCATTGCCGCGGCCTTGATCAGCCTGATCGATAATCCGGCGGCATGTGATACTATGCGCAGGAGCGCCTTCGAGTATGGTCGTACCATGACCTGGACCAGGACCGGTACGACCTACTGGCGTTTGTTCCAGCACCTGACGGCGCCGGCGGCTCCGTCTGCAGCCCTGGATATGGAAGCCGCGCCCACGAAACGAGTGACTCTCAAGGAACTTCCCGAGCTTCGCTTGGACCACTTCCTTCGCATGTCTGACGACACCGGCATCTTCCAGCATGCCATGCACACCATCCCGGACCGTGTCCACGGCTACTGCACCGACGACAACGCCCGCGCTCTGGAGGTTATGGCCCGTTGTCATCACCAGTATCGGGATCAGGAGTCGCTCAGGCTGCTGGAAATCTATTTTGCTTTTCTCCTCCATGCCAGGAAACCAGACGGGGGTTTTCACAATTTCATGTCCTATGAGCGGGAGTTTCTCCCACCAGTCCGGTCCGAGGACGCCACTGCAAGGGCAGTCTGCGCCTTGGGAGCGCTCATCGCTCGTCCTCCAAGACCATCTCTGGCCGTCTTAGCTCAAGAGGCCTTCCTGGACGCCATGGCCATAACAGATGACTTCAGCCTACGCGGCCGGGCCTACGAGATTTCCGGTCTTGCCGATTATCTCACGGGATTTCCCGATGATGTGCGCATGCGCCGGGAAATGGGCAAGGCCGCGAACTGTCTCATGCGGGCGTACCGACAATGCGCTACCCCTGATTGGGCATGGTTTGAAGACCTGTTGACCTACGACAACGCCGCGCTGCCACATGCCCTGTTTGTTGCCTCTGAAACGCTGGGGAACAAGATTTATCGTGAAACGGCCCTCGAGTCCTGCCGCTTCCTCATCGGGGCGACCTTCACCGGCAATCACTTTTCTTTCGTAGGTTGCAATGGCTGGTATCCCAAAGGTGCGGAAAAGGCCCGCTTTGATCAGCAACCCATTGAAGCGACATCCACTGTGCGCATGTTGCGCGAGGCATTCGCGGCCACAGGGGACGTCTCCTTTATCAAGCTGATGCGCAAAGCGTTCAACTGGTTCTTTGGCCACAACGATGCGAGTGTCGCCCTGTTCGACTTCAGATCACGGGGTTGCTACGATGGCCTGACCCCGGACGGCGTCAACCTGAATCAGGGCGCGGAAAGCCTGATCAGCTACATGCTAGCGTACCTGAGCATAGAGGAAGAGCAGAACGCAGTCCCCGCCGTTAAGGCCGCAAATGTGTAACAGCGTCATCCATCAAGTCCTCCGAATTGCCCATTCTTGCAGCCGCATGACATCCTGGTGCCGGAGACGACGGCATTGCGAACATCCACTATTAAGCCCATGGACGGGCCTTTTGCGACTACATTATGAACAAATACGACAAGAGGACCACAACCAATGAAGCCAATCGTCATCATTTCCAGCTGGCCGCCGAGACTGTGCGGTATAGCCACCTTTGCCGAAGAGGCGCGTGAGTTCATCCAAAAACATAATCCTACCCGCAAAGTGCTTGTGATCTGCCATACTGACGGCTCTGGTGACGGCGTCTTTCCCCTGATTGACATGACGCGGCACGGCTGGTGGAAGCCAGTGGTGAAAAAGATCAAGGAACTTGACCCCTCTGTCGTTCACATCGAGCATGAATATGGCCTCTATGAATTTTACGACGAACACGGCGCAGGCGACACAAACGCCGGTTTTCTGGCCTTGCTTAAGGCCATCCAGGACTATCCCATCGTGGTAGAACCGCACACGGTGCATGGCCGTTTGCGCGACGCAGAGGCCAATTTCATCTTTCAGTTGTGCAAGCTCGCTGATGTGGTGATGTTCAAGTGCGCCTACCAGAAATGGCGGCTCCATTGGACCTTCGATAGCTTCGAATGGACGATGCCACGCAACATCATGATCGTGCCGCATGGCGCTCGACCCGATCGGCGCTGGCCGGTAGAAAAGGTACCTGAGCTGCGCGCCGAACTAGGGCTGGACCGAGCGTGCTGCCTCGGCCCCCACCTGGTTGGTCTGGTCGGGTGGATCCAAGCGAACAAGCGCTGGGACATCCTGATATCCATGTGGCGGGACATCGCCATTGAAATCAAGCGCTGCACCGGCGAGGAGTGGGATCTACTGGCGGCCGGCGCCATGCGCGATCCCCGTGACCTGTCGAACTACGAAAAATACAAGAGCGAGGTAGAACTGCTGGAACGCGAGGGACTGGCGCACTACTACGAGTTTGTTCCGCGCGGAGATATCTACTACAAGGTGATGGCGGTCTGCGACTTCATCGTACTGCCTTCCCAGGATGAAACACAATCCGGCACCCTGGCACGTATCATCGCCCTGAACAAGCCCTATATCACCACGGCACCGATGGAGGGGCTGACCTCACAGACACTGGAAAGTGAAGGCGGCCTCATGTTTACCACGAAGAAGATGCTGAAGGAGAAGGTCATCCGCCTGGCCTGCTCCGAGGAACTGCGCATGAAGCTTGGCAGTAACCTCCGGCGCTACCTGGATGAGGTGGTATCATGGGACGTGGTGGTCAAACAGTACAACAAGGCCTACCGCCTAGCCCGCAAGGCGAAGCGAACAGGGAAAACGCCGGAACTGCCCATGGAGTTCGAATGATGGCCGGCACGATGGCTCTCTTCCAGCGCCACCCGGATAATCCGCTCCTGACCGTGCAGGCACTGCCCTATGCGGCCAACGCCGTGTTCAATCCCGGCGTAGCCGAGGTCGACGGCGAAACCCTGCTGCTCATGCGGGTCGAAGCCCTTTGCGGCCGATCTCACCTGACCTGCGCCCGCAGCCGCGACGGTATAGGAGACTGGCGGGTGGACAGCGCCCCCGTCCTGGCCCCCGGCTCCAAGAAATATCCAGAAGAGGCCTGGGGCGTGGAGGATCCCCGCATTACATTTATCGAGGACCTGGCGGAGTGGGTAATCGCCTACACGGCCTATTCAGAATGCGGACCACTCGTGTCCCTGGCCACGACCCGGGACTTTCTTTCCTTCCGGAGGTTGGGGCCGGCACTGCCGCCGGAAAACAAAGACGCCGCGCTCTTTCCCCGACGCATTGGCGACCGCTATTGCATGCTGCATCGCCCCGCTCCAGCCATGCCTGGCGTCTCCGCACACATCTGGATTTCCTATTCTCCCGACCTGCGTTCATGGGGCGGCCACCGGCTGTTGCTGCCGGCCCGGGTTCCGGGTTTCTGGGACAGCGCCAAGATCGGCATTGCCACGCCGCCCCTGGCCACATCCGAAGGCTGGGTGATCCTCTACCACGGCGTGCGCCGCATGGGTGCGGCGTATATCTACCGTCTGGGGTTGGCGTTGCTCGATCTCGATGATCCGAGCCACGTGATCCGCCGTCTGGACAACTGGGTATTCGGCCCCGAGGCCCACTGTGAGCGGATAGGCGATACCCCCAACGTCGTCTTTCCCTGTGGATGGCTCCTCGACGGAGACGAAATCCGGCTGTACTACGGCGCCGCCGACACCTGCATAGCGCTCGCCACTGCCAGTCTTGATAAATTGCTCGCCTGCCTTCTGGACCATCCATGCAAAGGAGGCATCAGATGAGAATAGCACTGATCTCGCCCATTGCCTGGCGCACGCCGCCCAGGCATTACGGCCCATGGGAACAGGTGGTCGCCTTGCTGGCGGATGGTCTCGTGGCCAGGAGGCATGATGTCACCCTGTTCGCTACCGGTGATTCCTGCACCACCGCACGTCTGCGAACTATCTGCCCGCGTCCCTATGAGGAGGATAAATCGCTGGATCCCAAAGTGTGGGAATGCATGCATATCGCAGAAGTGTTTGAAGACGCGGATGATTTCGATATCATCCACAATCACTTTGATTTCCTGCCATTGAGCTATACTGGCTCGGTTTCCATTCCGATGGTGACAACGATTCACGGCTTTTCCTCCGAGGCCATCCTCCCGGCATACGAGCGATACAACGACAGAACAGCCTATGTATCCATCAGCAACGCAGACCGGAGCGATCGGCTCGATTATGCCGCTACCGTCTATCACGGCATTGACCTGGCGCAATTTACCTTTCAACCCGAGGCCGGAAGCTACCTGCTATTCTTCGGACGCATCCACCCGGACAAGGGCGCGGCCGAAGCGATCGCTATCGCCCGGGCGGCGGGTATGCTGCTGGTCATGGCTGGCCCTGTCCAGGATAAATCTTACTTCGCAAGCCAGATCAAACCGCATGTTGACGGCCAGACGGTCCGCTATCTGGGTGCGGTCGGTCCAGTGGAACGCAACCGGCTGCTTGGCGGCGCCTATGCCCTGTTGCACCCCATCGCCTTTGCCGAGCCATTCGGTCTCTCCGTTGTGGAGGCCATGGCCTGCGGCGCACCGGTAGTGGCCTTCGCCAAAGGTTCAATGCCGGAGTTGATCAGGGATGGAGAAACCGGATTTCTCGTCCACAGCGTAGAAGAGGCCGTGCATGCCCTCAGGCTGATTCCGGAGATTTCGCGAACAAGGTGCCGTCGGGAGGCGGAGACGCGGTTTTCCGCCGAACGCATGGTGAAGGATTATATCGCCGTCTACAAACATATAATAGCCGACCAGGAAAACATACGGCCATGGGGCTATTACGAAGTGCTCTCCGACAGGCCTGGGCACAAGGTCAAGCGCATTACCGTGTATGCTGGCAAGCGTCTGTCACTGCAACGGCACCGACGACGTTCCGAACACTGGCACATCGTGCGGGGCGCGGCCGTGGCGCAGGTGGGAGATAAGAAGCATCGCCTGGGCATGCGGGATTCCGTAGATATTCCGTGCGGCGCTGCCCATCGCATCGCCAACGTGGGCGAAGACGACATGGTATTTATCGAGGTGCAGCAAGGGGAGTATTTCGGCGAGGACGACATCGAGCGGTTAGAGGACGATTATGGCCGGACATAGACTCGTCCGCCGTCACGAGCAAAATCCAATCCTGACGCCGGATAACGTGCCTTACCCGGTGGCCACCGTGCACAACGCTGCCGTGATACGGCATAACGACCGCTACGTGATGCTGTTCCGTGCCCATTTGCGCAACGGCCATTCGGTCATTGGCATGGCAGAAAGCGGAGACGGATTCCGCTTCAAGGTCCGGCCCGAACCCTGGCTAACGCCCGCTGGTGACGGCGTATTCGGCGAATACGAGGCCTTCGGAGTGGAGGATCCTCGCATCTGTCGGATCGATGGTGCATATTACATCACCTACAGCGCCTATTCAGCGCACGGCGTGCGCATCGCACTCGCCAGAACAGAGGATTTCCAGCACGTCGAGCGCATCGCACTAATCACGCAAGCGGATTATCGCAACGTCGTCCTCTTTCCACAACGTTTTAACGGCCGCTACGCGCGTTTGGACCGGCCACACACCGACAGCACCCCCTGGTCTATCTGGATTTCCTACTCTTCCGACCTCATCCATTGGGGTGAATCACGACGGCTGATGGCGTCCTTGCCGTACCATTGGGATGAGCTAAAGATTGGGCCCGGCGCCACGCCGTTTGCCACGGACCGGGGCTGGCTGCACATCTTCCACGGTGTCTTCCAGACAATGAACGGAGCCGTCTATCGACTCGGCGCCGCCCTGCACGCCCTCCATGACCCGGCAAGGATCGTGGCGGTGACGGATGAGTGGATCCTCGAACCGGAAGAACCGTGGGAACGTTCAGGCTATGTGCCCAACGTGGTGTTCTGCTGCGGCGCAGTCCCCGAAGCAGACGGAACCGTGAAAATCTACTGGGGCGGAGCTGATACCGTAATGTGCGCCGGCAGTGCAGATATTGAGGAACTCGTGGATGCGTGTCTGCAGCGGCCACGGCCGGCACTGCCAGATAGTAATGGAAAATGACGGGAACAGGACTTTAAGAGTCTGTGGCCAAACCCCATTTTAACCGCTGATTGAAAATCTTGGTTTCTGAAATGCATTACAAATGGCTTGGGTAACCCAATCTTAGTGATGCTTGCGGAAAAACAGAGCATCGGGATGAATGGGCTAAACACTTTGCAATCTCCACCATAACTATCGATAATAAAAAGAATATTTGTTTACCCAAAGTATCCCATTATGCTCTGTCCGCAGGCAAGTTTTGAGAACAGGTCCAAGTCTTTGTACCAGCATGAAAGAAACCAAAACTGAAATAAAACTTGGAAATTAAGTTGATAAAAAGGTTCGGCCACAGGCTCTAAAAGGTTAAGTTGGCAATAAAAGCAGAAGGTCGGAGCCCAGCCATACAAATACACAGCTGGGTCAATAATATCATCTATAATCCTCTAACTTATCCCCTCAAACGACAACAGAATCCCAAAATATCATCAACATTTTAGGCATCTACAAACTAAGGTAATTTGTTGTAATAATTAACAGATTAGCTTTTTTTTGCAAAACCACTTGATTATCAACTCAAATAAAGACTAATATTTAAGTTAAGCTTTATAACGAACTTTTTATGATTTCCGCCCAGGTGAAACGAAAAAATTAAGGGTTGCATCAACCTGTAACCTTAGTTAATAATTTTGTTTTTGCTTAAAAATAAGCAATTCTTCGACTCAAAAAATAGCTTCGGCCTTCTCTGGTGAAAGGCCATGGATGGATACAAAAAATTTGCTCAAAAAAACGAAATAATAATTGTCCTGTAGCAAAGCTACCTTTGCTACAGGAATCTATTCAACATTAAACAAAATGACAATTCCTCCTGACTTTGATTTAAAAAACTATACATTTGAGCTTCCAGCAGACAAAATTGCCCAGGTACCGGCCCAAAGCAGAGAGGCCTCCAACCTGCTCATCTTAAACAGGCAAGAGAAAACTCTGCACAAAAGCGCCTTTTCCAGTATCCATAAATTTATTCCGCATGGTTCACTCCTGGTGGTGAACAATACCCAGGTTCTTCCTGCCAGACTTATTGGACGCAAAAAAACCGGGGGCAAGGTAGAATTTCTACTTTTAACTCCACTACCTTTGATAAAGGCCGAAAAAGAAGACAATGATTGGTTGAGCGCCTCAGCGGAAGGATTGCTAAAGGCATCTAAGGGCCCTCGCGTAGGTGAAGAGATCCATTTTCAAAAAGATTTAAAATTAACAGTGCTTGAACGAAAAGATTTTGGGAAATGTAGGGTAAAGCTTTTCTGGCAAGGAGACCTAGCCCAAAAATTCATTAGTTACGGCAAGATGCCGCTTCCACCTTATATCCGCCGAGATGTCAGCGAACTGGATCGATACAGGTATCAAACTATCTATAGCCGAAAGGAAAAATTAGGGTCAGTTGCAGCTCCTACAGCGGGATTACATTTTACAGAGGAAGTAAAAAATAAGCTAACAGCATGCGGAGTCCGCTGGGCTGAAATAACCTTATATGTGGGGTACGGCACATTTTCTCCAATCCGTTGTCAGGACATTCGTGAACATAAAATGCACGCAGAATACATTGAAATTCCTGAAGATACTGCCCAAAATATAGAGAGGGCCAAAAAAGAAAAAAGGCCCATAGTGGCTGTAGGCACAACCACAGTCAGGGCATTGGAGAGCATGGCCTGTCTCACGGGAGGCATCAACCCCTACCGGGGATGGACAGACCTGTTCATCAAGCCAGGCTTCAAGTTTCAGGTTATTGATCATTTAATCACCAACTTTCACCTGCCTGGCTCTTCACTTATTATTTTGGTTTCGGCCCTAGCTGGCAGAGAAAACATTTTAAGAGCCTATGAATTTGCAATAAAAAACGATTTCCGTTTTTTTTCTTACGGAGATGCAATGCTTATTCTCTAACCGTGTTCTGTTACGTCATTCTTGTGGTCCCGCCAAAGGCAGGTGAAAGAAAGCCGTCCGCTTCGCCTGAGGACCATAAAGAAGCTTGGCTCTGTTCAGAATGATGGAGAGAAAGCAGTGCAGCACCTAAGCAAAGGAGGATTTATGTCCAGAATTGAAGTACAGGATGAACGTTGCAAAGGCTGCCTCCTATGCACCTTGGTTTGCCCAAAAAAAATTATTGTCCAGTCAAGCCGTTTTAACAAACAGGGCTACAAGGTGGTCGAGGTACGTTCAGAGGATGTGACCAAATGTACTGGTTGTGGTTTTTGTGGACACATCTGTCCTGATTCGGCCATTTTAGTTTATAAACCGGCATAGAAAAGAAGTTGAGAAGCTGGGAGGTTAAAGAAGTTTGGGGAATAAGTTTGAAATCAGCGAAACGGACCCTCGTATCTTCTTAACTTCTCAACTTCCTTCCTTTAAAACACAAGGAGCCGCTTGATATGGAAAAGGAAAAAAAGATTTTTATCAAGGGGAACGAAGCCATATGCCATGGAGCTCTGGCTGCTGAATGTAGATGCTACTTTGGCTACCCCATTACACCTCAAAACGACATTCCTGAGTTTATGTCCAGAGCTTTGCCAGAGGCTGGAGGAGAATTTGTCCAGGCCGAAAGCGAAATAGCAGCGGCCAACATGCTTCTTGGTGCTGCTGCCTGCGGTGTGCGGGCCATGACCTCTTCATCCAGCCCAGGCATTTCATTGAAACAGGAAGCCATTTCTTACATGGCAGGCAGTGAGCTACCGGCAGTCATTGTCAATATGAACAGAGGCGGACCTGGTCTTGGCGATATTGGACCCTCACAGGGAGATTATTTCCAGGCTACAAAAGGAGGGGGACATGGTGATTACAGACTTTTAGTCCTTGCTCCAGGCACTGTGCAGGAAGCTTATGACCTGACTATCAAAGCCTTTGACCTGGCCTTTGCCTATCGCAATCCGGTCATGATTTTAGGAGATGCCATTCTAGGTCAAATGAAAGAGCCAATCACGCCTTGGAAACCAAGTCCTGTTGATCCCGGGGAAGGGCAAGAGTGGCGTTTGGAGGGAGCCAGGGGTAGAAAGCAGCGTATATTAAAGTCATTATATCTTGAGGACGGAGCTCTGGCCGGGCATAATCTAAACCTAAAAGAAAAATATGCCCGCATGGAAAAGGAGTGTGCCTGGGAAGAGTTTATGGCGGAAGATGCTGACTTAATTGTGGTTGCCTACGGGTCTATTGGCCGCATAGCCAAGTCCACTATTCGCAAGTTAAGGAAAGAAGGGCATAAGATTGGTCTAATCCGGCCCATCACATTGTTCCCTTTTCCCAAAAAACCTTTGCAGGAACTGGCCAGAGAAGGAAAAAGATTTTTGACAATTGAACACAATTTGGGCCAAATGGTGGAGGATGTGCGCTTAAGCATCTGCGGTCTTGCCAAGTCAGATTTTTATGGTCATCTGCCAGGCAACCTGCCCACGCCAAATGATTTCGAACAACCCATTTTACAGGCCCTGAAGAATGAAAGTTAGCAAGTTAGAACTTGGTTAAATGGCTGAATGATTAAATGGCAAACCAATAAACATTTAACCAAAAACGAGAGTGGACATTGCACGGAGAAATAATAATGGAAGAAAAACTTATCAATCCTCGTCCAACAGTATTGGCTGACCGTCCTACCCACTATTGCCCCGGGTGTCACCATGGCACAGCACACAAACTGGTGGCTCAATGTCTGGAAGAAATGAATCTTGTCCAAGATACCATATGTATCGGCTCTATTGGCTGCTCTGTATTTATTTACAATTATATTCTGGTGGACACAGTGGAAGCTCCACATGGCCGGGCCCCAGCCGTAGCTACCGGGGTAAAAAGGGCCAGACCGGACAAATTCGTCTTTACCTATCAGGGAGATGGAGATCTGGCCTCTATTGGCCTGGCAGAAATCATGCATTGTGCCAACAGGGGAGAGCGAGTCTCTGTGGTATTTGTGAACAATACAGTCTACGGCATGACTGGAGGTCAGATGGCCCCAACCACCATGGTAGGCCAGAAAACCACCACCTGCCCCAAGGGCCGGAGTGCTGAAAAGGAAGGCATGCCAATCAAAATGGCCGAAATTATAGCAGGACTGGGCGGAACTGCCTACTCTGCCCGGGTGGCTGTAAACAATATCAAAAACTTAACCAAGGCCAAAAAGGCCTTAAAAAAGGCCTTTACTGCCCAGATCCAAGGTGTTGGTTTTGGGTTTGTGGAAATTCTGGCAGCCTGTCCGACTAACTGGAAGATGTCCCCAATTCAAGCTAATGAACGGATAGAAAAGGAAATGATCCCTTACTTTCCCCTGGGAGAATTTAAAGATAGAGTTTCGGAGGCAAAATGAGTATCTATAAAGATGTGATCATAGCTGGTTTTGGTGGTCAAGGGGTGATGCTCATTGGCAATTTATTAGCCTATGCAGCCATGGAGCAAGGCCTCAACGTAACCTATATCCCGGTCTATGGGCCGGAAATGCGTGGCGGAACAGCTAATTGTACTGTTGTCATTTCTGATGAGGAAATCGGCTCACCCATAATTCACAACCCCATAAGCCTTATTGCCATGAACAGACCCTCTCTGGATAAATTCCAGCCGCGGGTTCAAGATAAAGGAATAGTGATTATCAACTCTTCTCTAGTGGATCAAAACCTGGCAGACAAACAAAGGATAACAGCCTACCCTGTGCCTGCCAATGAAATCGCTGATGGTATTGGTAACTCCCGTATGGCCAACATGGTTGCTTTAGGGGCTTATGTCCAGGTGACTGGCATTATTCCCTTAACCCAGGTACAGGAAAGCCTCAAAAGTGTAATCTCCAGCCATTACCAGCATCTGATCCCCAAAAATGAGGAAGCGTTGCGGGCCGGGGCAGACTATGTTCAAAAAAACGGACCACTAAGCTGAGCTCGTAGCTCGTAATCAACAATAATTGTTGGTAGATGCTAATTGACTTCAGTTTTCACCATGAGCTATAAACAACGAGCAAGGTATCAACATGTATCAAGCATATGGAGTTCTTGGCTACCCCATTAGCCACTCCTTAAGCCCTCCACTACACAACTGGGCATTTAAGCAAAAAGGGCTGCCTAAAACCTATTTCCGTTGGTCCATACCGACGGAAAAATTACCGGAATTCATGGTTGCCGTGCGCACTCTGCCCATTGCCGGGGTCAGTGTAACCATCCCACACAAACAAACCATCCTGCCCTATCTGGATATCTTGACTCCACGGGCGTTAAAAATTGGGGCGGTTAATACATTGTATTGGGAGGATGAAAAACTTGTCGGGGATAATACCGACATTATAGGTTTCACAACCCCTTTAACCCTCTCACAAGAAAAAATAAACTCCGCCCTTATCCTGGGTAGCGGCGGGGCAAGTAGAGCTGTAATCGTAGGGCTCAAAGACTTGTCTGTTTCTACAATTTACCTGACAAACAGGACGGAAGAAAAGGCAAGAACCCTTGCACGTGAATTTGACCTGAAAACAATTGCCTGGGAAGAGAGATATGAGGTAGAGGCAGACCTTCTGGTCAACACCACCCCTTTAGGTATGCACGGAAAATGGGAAAATCATTCGCCCTGGGACAAGAACTTAAGCCGGTTCAAAATTGTCTACGACCTGATTTATAACCCTTTGCAAACCAGGCTTCTTATTGATGCCCAAAAAGAAGGTTGCAAGACAATTTCTGGCCTGTCCATGTTTGTCTACCAGGCCCTGGAACAATTTCGCATATGGACAGAGCAAGAGTTTTGCCCATCTGAAGCTATGAATTTCTTAAGGCAGCTTATGGAACATAGATCTTAAGCTTGTCCCCGGGACGAATAATCCCTCTTTTAGACAAACCATTCCATTCTACAAGGTCAGAAGTTCTCACAGCAAACTTTCTGGCGATATCCCACAGGGTATCGCCTTTGCGCACACGATATTCGACCAACCGGGCATGAACACTCTCTGCCTGGCGCCGAGCCAACTGAGTTTGTTTATAACTTACATCAGGTATATATAGTTTCTGGCCAGGCCTGAGAGATTTGGCAGAGGTAATTCCATTGGCCCTGATAAGAGTTTTCAGACTAATACCAAAATGCCTGGAGATATCCCACAGGGTATCGCCCTTTTGTACTATATAATTGGCCCGCTTCTTTGCCAACGCCCTGATCCTGTCAGCATTATAAATAGCAATATCCGACCCTTTAGCCGGGACCATAATCCATGAGCCGGGCCTTAGCAGATTACTTCTTCTATTATTCACCTTTTTCAACACGGCAATAGGTACACCAAATCGCCTGGAAATGCGCCACCATGAATCTCCCCGACGAATCTTGTATCTCTTGTAGCCGGCATAAGGCCTGGACCGAGGATTATCCAGATAGGCCTTGGCCAACTGTAACTTTTCCTTGGGGATATAAACAAAACAATCCTTGTCCGGCGGGCTGACTTGACGACGAAAGGCCGGATTCAATTTCCTGAATTCCTTCCACTTTACACCAGCGGCACCAGCCAAAGCCAAAAGGTCTGTTCCGCCTTTTATCTTTAACTTCTCAACCTGCGTATCCCTATCCCAATCAATGGGTTCAAAGCCTAGTTCTTCCAGGTTCTGTACAATTTTTAAAATGGCTAGAAATTTGGGGACATAATACTTGGTTTCTTTCCTTAAGTAGCGTCGCTTTTTGGCCAAATCAAAAAAATTATCGCAACCGCTACGCCTAAGGGCCCAGGAAATTCTCCCTTCCCCCGCATTGTACGCAGCCAGGGCCAGGTACCAATCTCCAAAATCATTATATAATTTCTTTAAATAACTGGCTGCTGCATAGGTAGATAAATATGGATCCCGGCGCTCATCTATCCACCAATCCACCTTTAGACCATACTTTCGTCCTGTTGATGGCATAAACTGCCACATACCTGCAGCTCCAGCCCTGGAATAGGCCCAAGGGTTGAACCCACTTTCCGCAAAGGGCAGAAAAATCAAATCCTGGGGTAATCCCTGAGCTGTGAAGACTTCTTTAATAAAAGGTAAAAAGTCCTGCGCCCTTTTCAGCCATCTAGCAAAGGTCTTGCGGTACTTGTGGGTATAGAGTTTAAAATAGAGCTGCATCTCCTTGGTTTCATATACATCGAGATCAAATTGTATGGCTGTTTTTGTCTGTAGGACCTTTTCCTCTTCAGGAGTAAGCTGGACCTGCTCTTGAACAAGTTCTTGCTCAATTTCCGGAGCAAGCTCCTGCTCAATTTCCGGTTCTAAATCTTTCTCCTCCAAAACATCGCTACTAAAATCTTCACTTGTAACAAGAGGCTCCTCATTGGATGGGCTTTCCAGGGTTGATGATTCCTCTTTAACATCATTGGTCATTGCTACAGGTTGTTCCACAACCTGCTCCCTTTGAGTAGTCGTCTTAAGTGGTGCACAGGCGAATAAAAAAATGGTTATTAACAATGCCCAAAAGCGCATAGAGTCTCTCCTCATTGATGCAGATTAGTTAAACTTCGGAGCTACCTGAAACTTATCTACTTGGCAATAACAAATCTGCCTGTTATCAGGGTAAAATCATACTTTCGGATATCAAGCCAGATTAAATCAATTCAATTTTAACCTGAATTTATGAGTAAAATGATTAATTACATCCCCGGGCGCAAACCGGTAATAGAACTTATCCAAAACGAACCGGAAAAAATTGACCTTGTATACTTCCAACACCATAAGGGTGGAGCATTGGCCAAAATAGTCAACCAGTGCAGACATAACCGTATCCGTTATAAATTTCTAAACAGAGCTGACCTTGACCGCATTTATAGCGGCAACCATCAAGGTGTGATAGCCCGTACTAGCGCCCAAAAAACTATCCCCCTGGGCGAAATTCTGGCAAAGGCCCAAAAAGCTTATCTTCCCGTTCTGTTAGCCTTAGATCAAATTCAAGACCCCGGCAACGTTGGTACTCTGGCCAGGACCGCGCTTGCCCTGGGTACAGGCGGCTTTATCGTGCCTAAAGACCGTAGTGCTTATTTAGGCGCAGGTGCATACAAAGCCTCTGCCGGGGCCATCCAGCAAATAAATATTTCCCGTGTAACCAACCTTGCCCGGGCTCTGGATGAAGCTAGGGATAGTGGTTTCTGGATCTATGCAGCCAGATATGATTTAGAAGCAGAAAATATTTTTGATTTCAGGATCAAATTTCCAGCAATTCTAGTACTGGGAAATGAAGAGAAGGGGATAAGACCCAATGTGCTCAAACGCTGTCACCACAGCCTTTATATCCCTATGCCCGGAGGATTTGATTCATTGAACGTAGCACAGGCCGGTGCGATCATGCTCGGCCAATTTCTGGGTAAAAAGGAAAGGAAAAGTGACTGAATAGCTCAGCGAATATAATTGGGTAAATTAAGCAAGAGTTCCCGAGTATAGGTGATCATCTTGTCCATGATCCATGGAAATGCAATTAAGAGGACGATAAAGATGGAAATAATCTTGGGGACCAGAGTCAGTGTCATCTCCTGAAGCTGGGTTGCAGCCTGAATAATGCTGACCAGCACCCCAACTACCAGCCCAACACCCAGCATGGGCAAGGATATCATCAAAGTCAATTCAATGGCCTCCCTGGCAAAACCAACCACAAATTCTGGAGTCATTAATCTCCCCCCCTACTAAACTTTAGCCACTAAAGAAGTCATCTTGGGCCTTGTAACTATAATGAAAAAAATGACCTATTAAGCAAAACTATTTACCAAAGAACCAACAAGTAAATTCCAGCCATCTACCATAACAAAAAGTAAAATCTTAAACGGCATCGAGATCATTATTGGTGGGAGCATCATCATACCCATAGACAAAAGGATGCTGGCCACGACCATGTCCAGAATCAAAAAAGGAATGTAAATTAAAAAGCCTATCTGAAAGCCGGTTTTCAGTTCACTGATCATATAGGCAGGCACCAGAATCATGGTCGGCACATCTTCCTTGCTCTTGGGCCGCTCCATTTTCGTAATGGAAAAAAAGATTGAAAGATCCTTTTCCCGAGTATGTTTGAATAAAAATTGTCGCACTGGCTGTTCAGCTAATTTCAGAGCCTCTTTATAACCGATTTCTTCATTAAGATAAGGCTGTAGAGCTTGATCATTGATTTGTTTGCCAACGGGAGCCATGATTGCCACCGTCATAAAAATGGCCAAACCCGCCAAAACCTGGTTGGGAGGCATCTGCTGCGTTCCCATGGCATGACGCAAAAAAGAAAAAACAATAATAATTCTCGTAAAGGAAGTTATAGTGAGCACAATGGCCGGAGCCACCGAAAGAACAGTGAGTAAAAAAAGGATCTCTAAAAGCACAGAGACCTTTTCCGGCTCTGTCTGGCCTGCAGCTAGCTGGAGAGAAATGGAAGGTAAAACGGGCTCATCAACCCCAAAAACCAGGGAAGGTAGGAAAACAAGCAGGCTAAGGTTTACGAGAATGAGAATTCTTTTCCTGGGCCAAAATACTGGAAAAGTCCTGTTCGGTTTCATGGTCCGCATCCATCTCCATTAACTTGTTGATTTGGGTTTCAGTAACCCCAAGTACAAGATATTTATTCAAAAAGCGGACCACAACCACGTTCTTCTTCGGGCCTAGCCCCAGGCTGGCCACCATATTTAGTTTCCCTCTGCCAAAAGGCAGACCTGCCTTGGACCCAAAACGGCGCAATAGATAAAAACCAATGAAAATAAGGGCTAGAATTATAAACAGGGCCGCGGCCATCTTAATACCGGCCAGCCCCACATCCAGATTGGGTGCAGCAATATTGGTTGCGTTAGCCAAGTTGCTTGATCCTCTCGATAGGGCTTATAATATCTGTAAGCCTAACGCCAAATTTTTCATTAATGACCACTGCTTCACCTCTGGCTACCAATTTCCCATTAACCAAAACTTCCAAAGGTTCTCCGGCCAATTTATTCAATTCTATGACTGAACCCTGACCTAGTTGCAGTAGTTCGTTTATTAAAAGCTGCGTACTGCCAAGTTGTGCCGTTACTGTCAAAGGAATGTCCAGAATAAATTCCAAATCCCTTTTTGGTCTCTCTTTTTTGGCTCTGGCTTCAGCTGTCAAATCTTTGAACTGGGCCTCTTTTGACTGAGCAGCCAGAGATTTACGCTTTTCTTCATCTTTAATCTTTTCCTCTTCTTCGGAAGCCAAGGCCTTGGCCCACTCTTCTGCCAAATCCTCTTGCTCAGAAGAACTTGTTTCTTCCCCTGCTTCCTGGTCTTCACCAGCAAGATCAATGTTTTCTTCACCCAAAGCAGCAGCCCACTCTTCAGCTAGTTTCTCCTGATCGGTCATTTCTTTTTTTTCTTCGTCTGCCATTTTTTCACCTTTTAAAAATATAATGTTTAATTATACTTTACCCAAATTAAAAATGAGTTTCTTCTTCTTTTATTACTTGAAAGGCCTTATTGCCTTTTACAAAACCTGGTAGTCCGTAAAATTTCGTAACGCCCTCCACTTCAGCCCTTAACAAATCATCCTCATCTGTGTCTAAAAGGAGAATATCCCCCACATCCAGGTTCAAAAGCTGCCGACCGGTAATCTGAGTCTGCCCTAAAATAACCTCCACCTTCACCGGCACCTCCATAAGACGCTCTTTAAATCTTGATATCCACGCATGGTCCACCTCAAGACGCTCTGATTGAAAGGCAGCATAAAGCTTAGAGCGTATAGGCTCAATAGTAGCATAAGGCAGACTGATCACTAAAGAACCAATGGCATTCTCTAACTCCACCTCAAAAGATACAACAACAACCACGTCACTGGGCGGAACAATGGCCGCAAATTGAGGGTTAATTTCCGAACGAACCAGTTCTATTTTTACTTCGTGCACTGGATTCCAAGCACTTTCTAAATTGGATAGTAATATTTTCACAACTCGGGTAATAATTGTCTGTTCAATGGGCGTAAAATCACGCCCCTCCACTTTGGGCACGGAACCTGACCCCCCAAAAAAATTTTCCACCAAGGCAAACACCAGCCTGGTATCCACAACCATCAAAGCATTTCCTCGCAATGGGTCCATTTTAAAGATATTTATACTGGTGGGCACAGGTAAAGAGCGCATAAAATCACCGAACTTGCTCATGTCAATGGACACGGGATTGACATCTACCCTTTTGCGCATAGCATTGGCCATGGCATTGCTGGCAAGGCGGGCAAAACGATCATTGATAATCTCTAAAACAGGCATCCGTCCCCGAATGATCCGATCCTGATTGGAAAGATCAAAAGGAACTATCCCGGAGTCATCTTCAGGGATATCAGTTTCTGCCTCTATTTCACCTCCGGTTAGACCCCGAAGTAACGCATCAACTTCGTCCTGATTTAAAATTTTGTTCATCTCTAATCCTTATTGTACAACAAATTCAGTAAAATATACTCTTACTACCTTAGCCTTGCCCAAAATTTGATTTAACCGCTCCACAATCTCATTTTTGAGCTGAATCTTCTCTTCCATAGAATCAATATCTGCAAAACTCTTACTGGACAGTAAAAGCAAAATGGTATCTTTTACTTTGGGCAACTTTTTTTCCAAGACCTCGACTGTTTTTTTATCTATCAGTTCCACATCCAGAGAAAGCTTCAAATATCTACGCCCTAAAGGATCGGCCAGGTTAACCACAAAGGGGGGCAAAGAATACATTTCTGTCGGCCCCTGCTCTGCGGGCTGTTTCTCTTGTTGGGCCTGCTGTTCGCCCTGGGGTTGGGCTCCGCCTTCTGCCTCAACCTTGTCTTTAGGGCCGGCAAAAAAGTACTTATAGCCAAAGAATCCACCCACTCCTAGGATTATCAAAAGTACCAGTAAAATTATCCACTTTAAAATGCCACCCTTTTTCTTTTCCTCTGTTTGCTCCTGGTCCTTTTTTTTCTTGGCCATGTTTGCTCCCTTTGAAAAATTTATGTTGGATACTGATTTTTCTCCGTATAGCGCAAATCAATCGAGTTCAAGTCGACACTCTAAACTTTACAAATAGCTATAATTATATGTTTTAAATAAAATCTCCACTCTTCTATTTTGCGCCCGACCCAACTCTGTATTGTTATCAGCCACAGGGAAATTCGGACCATAGGCAGAAATGGAGAGCCTTGAACTTTCAAGACCTTGTTTTAAAAAAAAAGTTAACACAGCCAAAGCCCTTTCCCCGGAAATATCATAATTATCTCTAATTCTGGCCGGGATATTATCTGTGTAGCCAGCAATATTGACAGGAGCTGGCCAGATGGAAACCAATGTGGCAACTTCCTTCAATATTTTCCTGGCAGCAGGAGTCAATTTAGTCCCTCCTAATGGGAACAACAACTTATCAGTCAGGACAAGAGCCACTCCTTCTGGCCTGACTAATAGACGCAAATTTTTCTCCAGAGTACTCCTCGAAATCTCTTTGGGCAAAACCTCATCAGGGAAAAGCAAGTCCTTGATTCTTTGCTCATTTTCCAAAATTTCCCATTTCTTTGCCACCAACTTCTGCAAGACTTTAAAGCGATGGGCAACCTTACCCGCTGATTTTTCAGACAAAAAAGCTGTTCTTTCTGTAAAAATAGAAACAACTTCCTGGACCACACTTTTATCAAGACTAGACATGCTCAAAAGGAGAACAAAAAAGGTCAACAAAAGAGTGACCAAATCTGAAAATGTCACCAGCCAACCATCACTGGCTGCGCCGCCTCCCCCCTTTTTCTTCTTTCTAGCCACGGTTTAATTCTCATCTTGTGGAGTTTAATTCAAAAATAAAATCCTTATATATATACCTGTTTCGATCAATTTTTTGGCGCACCTTAACTTTACTTAAAGCAGTATGTGCCCAAGACTGATTACGCTTGTCCAAAACAATTTCCACTCGTCGATTCTTTTTTCGACCTGATGCCCTTTGATTACTGTAGCGTGGTCGATATTTGCCAAAAGCCTCAACACGCACCTTTTCCGGTTCAATCCCCTGACTCAAAAAATAACGGTATACATTTAAAACTCTTAGTAATGATAACTTCCAGGAAGGATCAATCTCCCCCGTTTTCATTACCTTCAAATAGTCCGGACCGATTTCATCTCTTAAAGTAGAAGTATGTCCTGTCAAAAGAAGTGGATATTGTATTTTTTTGAGCACAGGTATCATCTTGTCTAAAAGCCTTTTTCCCTGGGCTGTTAATTGAACCTGCCCAGGCTCAAAGAGCATATCTGTATTAATAGTCAAAACCTGAATAAACCTGTTGGCTATAAAGTTTAAATCCTCGTTTTTGTCATCCCAGAGTAAAGGCTTTAGCGCCTCCAGGTCGTCATAATCCTCCATCGCGCCTGGCTCAACCATTTTAGGACCTTGCTTTGTGCCCAGTACATCCAAAGCTCTCTTTCCCAACCCAAAAGAACCGACCAGTGAGCCCAAGGCTACTTTTTTTTTCCGTTCATCAGTAAGTGAGGCCATGCTCAAAAGCAAAACAAAAAAAGTCAAAAGCAAAGTCATCATATCAGAGAAGGTGACCAACCAGGCAGGCATACCTTCGCCATCTTTTTGTTTTTCTTTTTTTTTTGCCATAAACTTATTCAGAACTCTTGCGCAACTTGGGAGGCAGATAACTATTTAACTTTTCTTCAACAATCCTGGGATTTTCCCCTTTTGAAATAGACAGGATACCCTCTAACATCATCTCTTTGATCAACACCTCCTCTTTACTTCTGGTTTTAAGCTTACCAGCCATTGGGTTAAATACCAGGTTGGACAAAATAGCTCCGTAAAATGTGGTAATAAGGGCTACAGCCATAGAAGGCCCAATTGTACTGGGATCATTCATGGTCTGAAGCATCTGAACCAACCCGATAACCGTTCCAATCATTCCCATGGCCGGGGCAAATCCTCCCATAATGGCCAAAATCTCTGCACCTGTCTCGTGTCTCTCCTCCAGATAAGAAATCTCTGTCTCCATTATTTCTTGAATGGTCTGCGGCTCTAAACCATCAACCGTCAACTGCAGGCCTTTACGTAAATATCCATCTTTAATATCTTTTATAAGCGGTTCCAAAGACAAAATGCCTTCCCGCCGGGCCTTATTGGCATAGTCAATAAATTGTTCAATAACCTTGGTTGGGCTATCCAGTTTATTAAAAAAAGTGTTTTTTATTACCCCAACAACCCCTAGAACATGACCCAAAGGATAATTGACCAATGTCGCCCCGATGGTTCCGCCAACAACTATAAGCATAGAAGGCACGTTGACAAAAATCATGGGGCTGCCCCCGACCACAATAGCAGCAACAACTAAGCCAAAAGAAAGAACAATACCAATTATGGTGGCCAGATCCATAGTCTACCCTTTCTTCGAGTTTATTGAGTTCTATGCCTGTAAGTACCGAGTGTAAAATGAACCTGCAAAGAATAAATTTATTTCCTGCCTCTCGTCCGCCAAAATCTGTATTACAGTATGTATTCAGAACACGAGGTACAATACACCATTTAAACCGAAGCGAAGCTACGTCAGTTCGCGACCGTTCTACTATGATTCTATGCTTTTAATTTTTTCCGTTTTTTCATTAAAAGATGCAACTGCAATAATTAAAATTTTACAGTTCTGACAAACATCTTTGTCTTGTAACCTATTCAAATAATTCAACATTTATCATTCAAAATTCAACATTGCCTGCAAAAAGGGACTTTTTGCAGGCGCATCTTAAAAATCAGTCCGCCTAGCGCGGCCCAAAAATTCTGGTACCTATTCTGACAAGGGTTGCTCCTTCCGCTATAGCCTGAACAAAATCATTAGTCATACCCATAGATAAATGTGGGAGTCTAAGCTCAAATCTTCGTTCCACTTCTTCTTTCAATTTCCTTAAACGCACAAAATAAGGTCTGACCCTCTCTGCTTGTTCAAAAAAAGGAGGTAAAGCCATTAACCCCTGTAGTTTAAGGTTATCTAAAGCCAACACCCGTTCCACTAAAGGAAAAAGATTGTCTTCACTAACACCGGATTTTTGCGCTTCCTGACCAATATTTACTTGAATAAGAACCGGCTGCATTACACCGAGGGACTCAGCTTTTCTATGCAACACTTGCGCCAACTTTTCCGAATCCAAAGTATGAATGAGTACGAATTTGCCCAAAACATACTTAACCTTGTTAGTCTGTAAACGACCAATAAAATGCCACCTTAATTGTAAAGGACTTAACTCCTCTATTTTGGCCAGGGCCTCCTGGACATAATTTTCCCCGAAATCTACCTGTCCCTCCCTCGCCAAAGTAGATATAGCTTGCGCAGTGTGTTTCTTAGAAACCGCGATCAATGTCACTTCTTCTGGCCTGCGGCCACTTTTTACACACGCCTCACTAACTTCCTGGACAACCTTCTTCCATCTGCTAATCAATTCCGTGTTTGTAGAGTTCATTGCATTATAGATTTTGTTTTAAATGTTGTGTGTTATGGTTTGGATAAACTTCTTGGGCTTACCCCAGTCCCAATGAAAACAAAAAAGATGTATTCTCGGTCCACTTAGGTTTAATCTTCACCCACAATTCTAAGTAAACTTTTTTACCGACTATTTCTTCAATTTCCACCCGGGCCTCCTGCCCTACTTTTTTCAATAATTGCCCCCTATGGCCAATGACTATGGGTTTGTGTGAAGAACGGGAAACATAGATAGTAGCCATGATTTTGACCAAAGTTTCTGTTTCCTCCCAATGCTCTACCTGTACAGCTAAATTGTAAGGTAACTCTTTATGCAAAGACAAGAATAATTTTTCTCTGATTATCTCCGCAGCCATAAACCTTAAAGGAAGTGTCGATATCTGGTCCTCTGGATAAAGGGGCGGTCCATAAGGCAAAACAGGAATAATCTTGGCAAGCAGTTCCTGAACCCCATCTCCATTCCGAGCAGAAATAAAGAAAATTTCAACATCTGGCATAAGTTCATTTAAACGTGCGGATAAAGGCAAAAGAAGCTTTTTATCTTTTACCCGGTCAACTTTATTTACCGCTATAAACAAGGGATTCCTGACTTTTTTTAACCTCTCCGCCAGAGGTACAAGTTCGCGCTCCATAAGTTGTGGTTTTTGCAAATAAAGATGGCCATCTAGCAAAAACACAATCACGTCAGCAGAAGCCAGGCCATCCCAGGCTGATTTTAGCAAAAACGAGTTCAACTTGCCTTTGCGCTGATGTATTCCGGGTGTGTCCAGAAAAACTATCTGCACATCTTCCCGTGTCAATATTCCGGTTATCTGGTTTCTGGTGGTCTGCGGTTTTGGACTGACAATAGCGACTTTCTCGCCAATAATCTGATTTAACAGTGTTGACTTGCCAGCATTTGGCGGTCCAATCAAAGCAACGATGCCAGAACGAAAATCGGATGTTATCTCTGTCATTTTTTTCACCACGACTTATGCTGTTGCGCCTGCAAGTACTAGCGCTTACGCTGTTTTTGCAGGCAGTGTTGGATTTGGAATTATTTAAAGTTGTAGCTGCTCCAACTCTTTGTTAAGATTGAAGAAAACGAACCCGTAAAGAAACCCGAAAGTCGAGTTAACTAAATAATTGCCTTGTCTTGACCATTTGAAATTGGTTCGGTTCAAGTTCCGGAAAAATGCAGTCTACAATAAACAAAGGGTTCAAGTATATTTCCTGCCATGAAAACCTCACTTTAAGCACATCCTGCTCAAAGCTACCTGACTCCACCAAAGCTCGAAGATCAATCTTTTTGCTCTTCTTTTTTCCCTTTTTCTCCCGAATAAATTCTTTTGAGCTTACAAACTCATTCCATTTCTCTTGTAAGCTCTTTATCCAATCTGCAGGCCCCAAGAAAGTAATCTCGAAATCTTCCCACAAGGCTTGAGCCTGTTTTTTAGCCAAAGACAAGTCCTCGATGTAAAGCGCCTTCATTCCTTCAGGCAACTCAGCATTCAAACTTTGAAGCAATCTATCCTTGTCTATTAGCTGGCGCAGATAAACATTGACCCATTCGGCTTTGCTGCCAATACCAACGGGCAAAGCCCTGCCAAAAGAAAGCAACGGTAAAGGGTGAAATCCTGAAGAAAAGCTAAGTGGCCATTTTGCCCGGCGCATAGCCCGCTCCAGGACTTTTTGTACTTCCAGTTGACTCAAGTATACACTTAGTCCCAACTTCTCATACCAAAGTCTTATATGGGCTTTCTTCAACCCCAAGTCTTCTTTATCGCCCGGACTAAAATCCCTTTTCTGGTCCTGATCCGGCTTGCACAAATTCAAAATAGGCTTAATTTCTTTTTTTGCAGCCTGCACGCTCAAGCTGCTTTTGTGCGCATCAAAATTGCACACACCACAACACCGGCATGGATGGTAACGGCAGTCCTTGGTAATTTTCCCCTGCTTGGCCCTATTTAGTTCCTTGAGTAAAAACCTCTTATCCACCCCACTTAAAATATGGTCCCAGGGCAGGGGCTGGTCATATTCTCTCGGGCCAAGATACTTATGGATATCTATTCCCTTCTCTTGAAAAATTTTCTGCCAGAGAGGATAATTTACATGGTCAGCCCAACTGGTAAAAATTGCGCCGCGCCTATAAGCCTCTTCCAGGGAGTCAGCCAGTTCCCGTCCGCCTCGAGAAAACACTCCCTCCAAAACGCTCATTTCGGGTTTATGCCATTTCAAGTTGAGTTTATTAAACAACCTGAAAATTTTCTGCAAAAATTTAATACGCTTGTGGATCTCCTCAAGCCCAATCTGTTCCTCCCATTGAAAGGGAGTATGTGGTTTGGGCACGAAGGGAGATATAGAAGCCGTAACCTGAATTCTCTTTTTTGTTTTCGCAGTGCCCAAAACTTTCAGGCATAAATCCAGTATTCCTTCCAGATCCTCTTCTGTCTCTGTGGGGAGACCAATCATGAAATAGAGTTTGATTGAACTCCAGCCCAAATCAAACAATTTCCGACAATGGTCCAAAAGCTCTGCTTCCGTGATCCCCTTATTAATGACGTCCCTCAGACGCTGTGTACCGGCTTCCGGGGCGAGGGTAGCTCCTGTTCTCCTGATCCTGGCCATAAGTTGCATCATATTTTCACTGACAGACCCGACCCTTAAAGAGGGCAGGGATATGGCTACCTGTTCCTGAGCACACCTTGCATAGGTCTTTACAAAAAGATGTTCTAAGGCGGAAAAGTCTCCTGTGCTCAAAGACAAGAAAGAAAGATCCTCAAAACCAGTCTGGTCCAACCCCTCATCAATAAGCCGGGCAATATTTTCCACACCTCTTTCTCTTACTGGCCGATAAACCACACCCGCCTGGCAAAATCTGCACCCCCTGGTACACCCTCTGGCTATTTCCACTGCAAAGCGATCATGCACCACCTTTCCATAAGGTATTATCTGCTTCGTTGGAAAGATGACCTTATTTAAATCTGAGACGATACATTTTTCAACCCGTGTATAATCCGAATAAACAGGGACCAAAATATGAGGGCTTTCTGCTGAAGTATCAAAGTATGCCGGGATGTACACTCCTGGATAAGTTCTTAACTGGTACAAAATCTCGCCCTTGGATAATCCGGCCGCTTTTCCCTCTTTTATTACCTCCAAAATCTGGACCAGAATCTCCTCTCCATCCCCAACGACAATAAGGTCCAGGAAGGGAGCCATGGGTTCCGCATTAAAAGTCCCTCCGCCGCCAGCAATCACCAGAGGAAAATTCTGGCCTCGCTCACTGGCCCGAAAGGGTATCCCTGCTAGATCAAGCATATAAAGCACATTGGTGTATGCCAGTTCATGGGTAAGGCTAAAGGACAGGCAATCCAGTTCCTTTAGAGGGGTGTCTGATTCCAAAGTAGACAAGGGAACGTTCCTGGATTGTAAAACCTCTGCTACTTCCCTTGATGGGGCAAAGACCCTTTCCGCCCAAAACTCTGGTCGAGCATTGACCACTTCGTACAAAATCCTCTGCCCCATATAGGCCATGCCTACTTCATATAAGTCAGGAAAGGCCAAGGCCATATGCACCTGGACATCACGTTTATCCTTGTGCACACTGTTAATTTCATTACCTAAATAGTGACTCGGACGGATAAAAAAGGGAAGCAATTCTTTCATGGATGAACTCTCTACAAAATTAAAGGGCAGACTTTTGGTCTGCCCTTTAAAACTTTTTTATAAATTATCGCAAAATATACACATTAAAACTATTTCTTAAACAAAGAGCCAAGGTCCGTAACCTTCCCTCCGGGTCCAGTCAAATTCCCCAAATTTTTCAAATCAGAAGGCGTAGAGATAGTTAAATTACTTGATGCTTCCAGATATTTAGTTTTAAGGTCTTCCGGCACAGTTTTATACTCATACAGAATATGCGCGCCATCAATTTCTCCGGTAATTTCCGTATCAAAGGGATAACCAAAAGGCAAAAGGAGCATCTGTACTCCGCCTTGCTGGGTAGGCAACATCTGCAACAACGCCGGATCTTTGATCTTTTCCTCTTGGGCGTCCCATTTTCCCAAGACCATATCACCATTAATCAACTTCACCAATCGAATATCATAGGCCATTACTCTTCTCCTTGGTACTAAAATTTGTTCCTTTAAACAGTTGAACTTAATTTCTGAATTCTATACTGTCAAGGAAGCCTTGAGCAAATCCATAAGTAACTAACCCGCCATTTTTTGTAAACGGATGCACTGACTACTTTGAAACAGGGCTACCTGTAAAAGCGGCGATCATAATATACTTAAATCTGCCTCATGCTCTTTTAAGATCCTTCTCTCCGTCCACCAAAGGCGGGCTCCCGAGTGGCGGTCATTTTTAAATCATTCTAAAGCGCAACCCAAGAATCCTTGTTGTATCGTATGCGCCTCAAACGGGCTTTTTTCAACAGGGAGAGATAAAAATGAACTCTTTGGACATCTTTTTTATAATTGTCCTGGCTTTCTTTTTGCTGAGAGGAATATTTCGCGGACTTGTTCAGGAAATTTCTTCCGTAGTTGGCCTTTTACTAGGATTTTTTCTGGCCAATAAATACTACAGCCAGATTCTTCCCTATGTGACCAAAATTATTCCTGATAAAAGCTGGGCTCAAATTGCAAGCTACCTGGGTATATTTTTGGGGGTCATGGCTCTGGTCGTTATCCTGTCCATAGGCTTAAAAAGCCTTCTCAGATGTGCCATGCTCGGCTGGCTGGACCGGATAGGAGGAGGGGGCCTGGGGTTGATTAAAGCCAGCCTGATTTGCAGTATAACTCTTTTAGTTTTGACTTCGTTTTTGCCAACCAATACCCAATTTATTCACGAGTCAAAACTAGCCCCTTATGTCCATAATGTGACCAAGATATTGGGAAACTTTCTACCCCAGGAACTCAAAGAAAAATTCAATGACCAGGATAGCTCTATACAATTTTTTTGGAAAGAAGATTGGATTGAAAAATTAAAAAAAGAAAAGGAAAGGTTCAGTGAGTCAAGGTAAAGCATTACAAGAAATTCTTGAAGTTATTGACACTCTCTTGGGGCCAAACGGCTGCCCCTGGGACAAAAAACAAACACCGGATAGTCTTTGTGACTATCTTATTGAGGAGACCTTTGAACTGGTTACGGCCATTCGCAATAAGGACCTGGATGAAATCCAGGAGGAACTAGGCGATGTTTTCTTTCTGCTCTTTTTTATTGCCCGTTTGTATCAAGACAAGTTTTCTCTGGAACAAACCTTTAAACTTAATGCAGCTAAAATGATCAAGCGGCACCCTCATGTCTTTGGAGACAAAAAAATTGAGGATATAGAAGAGCTCTTAGTGACCTGGGAAAAGATTAAAAAAGAAGAAAAAGAACAAAAAGACAAACAAGAATCTGTTTTTGCCTCTATTCCTCCTACCCTTCCTCCTCTGCTTCGTGCATATCGAATTAATTCCAAGGCCGCGCGCATTGGCTTTACCTGGCCCAAAGACGTTGACCAGGAACATAAATTGCTTGAAGAATGGCAGGAATGGCTCAAAGCCAAGGCATCAAAAGACCAAGACAAGATGGAAGAAGAGTTTGGGGATTATCTGTTTAGCCTTACTGAATATGCCCGCAGAAACAGCATAAAACCCAATAGTGCTCTGGACAAGGCGAACAACAAATTCCTGCACAGGTTTCAGGCCATGGAAGAATTGGCGACCCAAAAAGGCATAGACCTTTCACAAGCCTCAATAGAGGAAATGGATAGACTATGGGAAGAAGTGAAGAAAATATGTGGTTAACCTTATTTCTGAAATGCCCAAGTAGAAAACAAATATATCCCTAGTTCTACAACCTAATAATTTATTATAATCTTTTTGACCTTGAATGTTAATTTGGTATTCATATCAAAAGACTGTTTGCTCTATCCGGAAAATAGGAATGACAATATAACGATATTATCGTTATCAATCTAAGCGGATACGACTATAGTAAGATGATAAAAGAACCCCAGATTGATCTATTCGATTTGATTATAAGCCTATCAAAAGCAATGGATTTGGTTAGTCCAGCTGTGGTCAATCACCATATGCAGGTAGCTTATATCGCTGTTAATATAGCTACAGAAATGAACCTGCCCCCTGAAGAACAGAGGAATCTGATGTTGGCGGGAGCATTACATGATAGCGGCGCTATCTCGATGAAAGACAAAATGGACGCCCTGCACTTTGAGTTTGAAAATCCTCACCAACACGCTGAGCTAGGTTATCTGCTTCTCAAAAAGTTTACACCCCTTTCCCAAACAGCCAACCTCGTACGATTCCATCATGTTCCTTGGAATTATGGCGGAGGTGCTGAGTTTAACGGAATAGAGGTGCCTATAGGCAGCCATATTATCCACCTGGCCGATCGGGTTGCCGTGACTGTAAACAAAGAACAAGAAATCCTCGGACAAGTTGAGCGGATTACTAAGCTAATCAAAAAACACTCCGGGAAACTGTTTGCTCCGGACACTGTAGATGCTTTTGAAAGCTTGAGTGCCAAAGAGTATTTCTGGCTGGATATCACGTCATCTTCTATAAGTACGACTTTACGTCGCCAGGTAAAAACGGACCCGGTTAGCCTGGGACCAGAGTTGCTCCTGGGCTTAAGCAAGCTGTTTTCTAGGATTATCGATTTTAGAAGTCGATTCACAGCTACTCACTCCAGCGGAGTGGCAGCCAGTGCAGAAGCATTGGCCAGACTCGCAGGATTCTCTAAGCGTGAATGCCTAATGATGCGGGTGGCTGGCTATCTGCATGACTTAGGAAAACTGGCTGTACCTCCAGAAATATTGGAAAAGCCTGGAAAATTAACAAAAGAAGAGTTTGCTATAATTCGTAGCCATACCTTCTACACTTACCGGTGTCTCGAGCCAATAACCGAACTCGAAATTATCAATAGTTGGGCTTCCTTTCACCACGAACGTCTAGACGGTAAAGGCTACCCTTTTCATCACAAAGGGGAAGATTTGTCGTTAGGTGCCAGGATTATGGCGGTTGCGGATGTATTTACTGCCATTACAGAGGATCGGCCCTATAGGAAAGGAATGAGTATAGACAGAGCTTTGCAAATCCTTGACCAGATGGCGAACAGCTCGATTCTGGACCCCTATATCGTCTCGCTGTTGAAAGCCCATTGCGATGAGGTTAATGATTTGCGTAAAACTGCTCAAATAAAGGCAATAGAAGAATATCAAAGATTTTCTGCAACTTCGAAAGCCTTGGTTTAACCTCAGTAATCACGGAGAATTAAAAGAGCGGTTTGTCTCGGCCAAAATTCTGCCGAGCCAGCACCACCTGTTAACTTTTTTAAGCTTTTACTAAACGATTGCTGGTTTCAGATGTTGAAGTAAACACGCCAAAACATCTTCCAAGCTGAGTTCGCTGGTATCAATGACTATGGCATCGTCTGCCGGACGAAGAGGGGCGATGGCCCTGTTTCTGTCCTGGTCATCTCTTCGTTTTATCTGCTTTAATATAGCCTCAATATCTGCTTCTTGCCCCATGTCTTTAAGTTGTAAATAACGCCTCTTTGCTCTGACCTCAGGACTTGCATCCAAAAAAAACTTGTACCGGGCATGAGGGAAAACTACCGTGCCCATATCCCGCCCTTCAGCAACCAACGAAGTTTGTTGCCCTATTTCCTGCTGGGCCTTTTTTAAAAAATCTCGGACTACTTTCAGTTTAGCTATGTTTGAAGCCCATAACCCAATAGTCTCAGTACGAATTTCCGGGCCCAAGGGCACTGAATTCAAACACATCTCGCTTCTCTCACCTTGGCCGCGCAAGGTAAAACTCATCTTTTTCAGCTCATCTGCCAGGCTTTGCTCATCTTTTAACCAGGCATCCTGTCCCAGTTTCCAGGCCACCCCCCGAAACATGGCCCCGGTATCCAAATAAGCAACACTTAAATGCTTGGCCAATTTCCTGGCCATAGTTGTTTTACCCACGCCTGCCGGACCATCAATGGTGATGATAAGCTTATTTTGATCCATTAAGGACCTCTTCTAGTTCTTTGATAAACAATTTATTTTCTTCTTTCGTGCCAATACTTACTCGCAAATATTCTTCCAGGCCATAACTTTTGAGAGGTCTGATGATGATACCTTTCTTAAGTAAGCCCTCAAAGACTTCGGAAGCATCCACCGGCGGTAAAAACATCAAGAAATTGGCTTGAGAAGGAAAAGTCTTGCACCCGAGCCTCTCAAGCTCCATGCTTAAAAATTCACGGCCAGCGCGAACGGTTTCTAAGGTCTGATCATAAAAAAACTTGTCATTTAAAGCGGCAATGCCTGCCTTTTCTGCCAGGATATTGACACTAAAAGGCAACTTCACTCGCTGCAAATAATCAGCATAAATATCTGGCAGCACAGCAAAACCAAGCCTTAAACCTGCCAAACCAAACATCTTGGAAAAGGTGCGTAAAATCACCAGGTTGGGATAATTCTGCCAGTCAGAAAGCAAAGAATACTCAGCTTGAGGCAGGGCAAAATCTATATAGGCCTCATCAATAACTACCAGCACACTTTGAGGCAGCCTGGACAAAACTGCTTCCAATTCTTCCTTTTTAGCACAAAATCCAGAAGGATTATCCGGATTGGTAATAAAAACAACTTTTGTTTTCTCATCAACGGCTTGAAAAAGGTCGTCCCAAGGAAAATGAAAATCTTTGCTTAGGGGTACCTGACGAAACTCCACCCCGGCAAACTGAGATTGCAACTTATAGATACTGAAACATGGCTTAAAGGCGACTATATTGTCCTCGCCAGGTTTGGCCACAAGACGAATGATAAGGTCAATAATTTCATCCGAACCATTGCCACAAACAATATTTTTTGCAGGGACGTTTAAATATTCCCCGATTGCAGCGCATAGGTCCGGAGTTCCTGCCCTTGGGTAACGAAAGGCCAATGCAGCATTCAGGGCAATGACCTCCTTCACTACCGGCGAAGTACCCAGAGGATTCTCATTACTGGCCATCTTTATGACCCTGGTTAGTCCGTATTTTCTTTTGATTTCCTCAATATTTAAGCCTGGACTATAGGCCTTAAAACCTAAAACCTCTTTGCGGATCAGATCTCTATCCATTTTTTACCTCTTCATATAACCAAACAAGCCCCCTAACAAAGGGGGCTTGCTAACATTTAGACCAAAAACAATCAATAAAAGTATACTTTATTTAACGGGAGCCTGTTTACGCTCAAATTCTGGCACGACCTCAGGCTAACTCCGTTCTACACTGGATAAGATGCCGAACAGATGTCGCCCGCTCTCGGAATAACCATTTTTATCCGCATACAAAAACAGACTCTTTTGACTCAGGAAATATTCTTTCCAAACCTTTAAAAAATCTTTCAAAATGTTGAGTCTAAACTCCATTATCGTGATGAAGGATTTAAGAGGTGCAATCTCACGGCAACACTTCCCAAGAAGTGCATCCCTGGGAAGTGTTAGTCCGATTGGTATGGTGCTTGAAGAAAGAGAATTTTTTGCAGTTGATGCGTCATCAATCTATAATCTTGGGCCTGATAAATATCAATAGTTCCTGCTGGGACTCACCTTTGTACCTGTTCTTAAATAACCATCCCAAAACCGGAATATCCGCCAACAATGGCACTCTAGTATCTGCTGTTGTCTGGGCAATCTTTTTTACTCCCCCAATGACAATCGTCTCTCCGTCATTAACTATCAATTTGGTCTTGGTACTCTTTGTCTCAATATCGCCCCCTCCTCCGGCCACGGGACTATCGTCAGTTATATCAAGGTCCAAAATCAATTTATTATCAGGAGTTATCTGGGGTAAAACAGATAACTTTAGAATAGCATCCTGGTATTCAATTGTTGTCCCGCCACTCTCTGACTCTGTGGTGGTGGCAATTTTAGTCCCCTGGATTATTTCAGCCTGCTGGTTATTCAATGTGATCACCCGCGGAGCAGATATGGTCTTTGAAATATTCTTGGTTTCACCTACTTTCAATTCAGCGTCCAAGGTAAACAAATCCTTCCCCAAAACTTTGGCAATCTGGCCACCTACAGAGAAATCCAATGGCCCAGTAGTTGGAAAATTAAGACCGGTAATATCATAGTTCTTGTAATATCTATCCTGATGGAAATACTCTCCGGTATTGGCAAAACTCCATTTTAATCCCAAACTACGCTTAAAATCATCTGTTGCATAAACAATCCTGGCCTCAATGAGCACCTGTCGCTCAGGCCTATCCAGCTTTTCAACCACCGAGCGAATCTGTTCTAAGTTAGACTCGGTATCCTGGACAATCAATTGATTGGTTCGTGAATCATAAGTAATCTTACCACGAGGAGATAAAAACTCCTTTACCTTAGGTTCAAGCTCACTTGCGGTTGCATAATTAATCTGGATATACTCTCTCTTTAGGGGTTCCAGATCTTTCATGCTTTTCTTGGCCTTAAGAGCTGCCTCCCTGGCCTTGCGTAATTGTTCTCTTTCTGCTTCCAGTTTAGCAATTGTGGCAATACGCATGATATTGCCCCTTAAAACCATACCCAAATTCTTTTGTAACAAAACCAGGTCCAGGGCCTGGTCCCAAGGGATATCAAAAAGCCGCAATGATATCTTACCCTTTACGTCTTCATCTATGATCAGGTTATAATCTGTTATCGCTGCAATTAGTCTTAAAACATGCTCTATATCGGCGTCCTGCAAATCAATAGAGATTTTTTTACCTGTATATTTTTTTTTCATTCCAGGAAACAAGGTGTTTAACTCTGGAATATCTGCACCATTTTCTTCTTCTTTTTGAGTAACTTTGGTTACACTGCGGTCTTTGTCTGTGGACTTACTTTGTTGCTCACTTGTTAAAAAGCGTATAGATAATCCGCCCGCATCGCTGTCCATGTGCATAGGAACTTTATTCTGTACAGCAAAACTAAGTTTGACCCCGTCTTTAATATTCTGAACAAATACAGACTTAATTTCAGTATTAAACTTATTTAAACGGAAAAGTCTTGCATACTCAAGGTTTACCTGACAATTAGGAATAAATAATACTATTTTCTGTGGGCCACTTTTCTTAGGAATTATCTCAAATGGTCCTTTACCTTTGAGGTTGACAAACAAATTTCCTTGTTTGTTACGTAAGAATTCTATCTCTTGAATCTTGGCGCCTTCTTTTTCTATTAAATCATTTTCCTCCCTTGATTCTACTCCGGCCGAATTGTCTCTCCCTCTCTGCTCCACCAAAAGGATTTGCAATTGTTCATCCTTGGCTCTGGAAAGCAAAAACTGGGCTGGCTTGGACAAAATAATATTTAAATCCTTGGCCAGACCTTTTTTATCCAAAGCCCAGAAGACCTTGGTCACTATTCCCTTTGGGGCTGGAAGGAGAAAAGGAGAAATGGGAGGAGCAAAAGATAAAATTAATTTTTCATCGTCCATATAGGGCGAAACATCTATGTCTAAAGCTATGGGCAGGGAGATGATTGTTTTTTCTTCTTTAATTGAAATCTCGCCCTGTGCCTTGTCAACTTTAATTTGCTTTTTAACCGGGGCGGATATGTCTTTTTGATTCCTGTTAAGGCCAGACTTTGGTGCACAGGCAATCTGCATAAAAAGAATACAACATATACTTAAGCAAAACAGGCCTTTTATAAGAAACTTACTGTTCATTGCTTTCCTCTTTACTTGGATGGAGCTTCAAGGCTATGTTCCTTTTTTCTAACTTCCCCAAAATATTAACCACTTCTTCTTGAATCAAGACCTGGTCCGGGGATATTTTTACTACCTGCCCTCCACTGCGTCCTACCAACGCGCCTTTTTTTAAAATAAAGCCTTTACCATCTGGAAGTTCAACCATTGCCAAAGCTGCTTCAGGCCGGTCAGCATACCAGATAATACCCACAAGCTTAAGTTGGGTAGCTTCAACTTTCTCCAGTGGGGTCAGAATGCGCTTTGATTTTTTAGGTCTTGATATTGACCGTTCTTGCTTTTGAACCTGGATAAAAGAAACAAAAGGATCAGGTTTTCCTATGGGAGAATATTTATAGTCCGGCGGCCTGATCCACTCTGGAATTTTATCCAATTCCTGAAGTAGCTTGTCTCCTGAATCTTTTGCGCCCTTGTCCTCAGACAAAGCTGAAGAACAAGAGAAGATAAGCAAACAAAAAACAGAAAACAGCGAACAGGAAACTATCAGAAAACTATTATTCCTCATAAGAGAATCCACACAACGTTATCATAACAAGGGAGTAGTATCTGCCCTTCGCCGCACCCAAACTCAATAAACACAACAACTCATTTCTTCTTTGATTTTCTGTCCAATATCTCTTCAGGAGTCAAAGCCCGATATACCAATACCGAACTATCTGCCATCAATAAGCTTTCTCCTGTGGCCCCATTATTCTTAACCGGTGTTAAACGTAAATTCTCCAAACTAACTAAACGCTCTAATCTAACCAGGCTATCAAAATACTGGATCAGATTGTGAAATGCTCCTTGTAAGCGTAACTGTACCCGACGGGTAGCGTAAAACTCATAAATCTTTTCAGGACCAGGCTGGAACAAAATAAATTCAACTCTCTTTTCATTACCCAACTTTTCAAAAGATGCCAGCAAGCGTTCTAAGGCCTGTGCATCTTCAGGGAGAAGCATCTTGGCCAAAATTAGCTCTTTTTGTCGGTCCTTAAGCTGATCCTCCAGGTGTGGAAGCTTTGCTGCCAATAGCCTGTATTTAGTAATAGCTTTTTCCAACGCGGCGATATTTCTTTTTAATTTGGTAAGTTCATCAATCTTTGAGGAAAAGAGAAAATACCAAGATCCTCCGACAGTGAAAAAGAGAAACAAAACAAGGATCAATATCTTTTGAACCAGAGTAAGTCGTTCTATTTTATCAATGATGATCTGCTTATCCATTTTGTGAACCGCTCTGCTTCTCAGGTGGCTGGGCCATAATCTGGCACTGAAATTCCACTAAATCATAAGTTAAAATCCTGCGTCTAGACGTCCTTTGGGTCATAACTTCTTTTATATAGGGCGAGGATCGCAATTTTTGGACATAATAGGCAAAAATTTGATTATCCAGAGCTACGCCACGCAAATCTATACGCCCATCTTTTTCTAACTTAAAGGCCTCAAACCAAATTTTGGATTCTGGCAAGTTACTAATTAATTCATCTATATAATGAATCGGAAGATTCTGCGTTTGCCTGATCTCCTTTATCACCTTAATTTTTGTCTGTACTGACTCCAATTCTTTTTTTAATTTGCTCACTCTAGCCACTTTAACAAGCAGTCTGTTTTTTTGAGCCAGCTTTTCCTTTTCTATAGCTTGCAATTTCTCTATTCTTGTTTGCAACCAGTAGTTTATGCCCAAAACTCCAACAAGCAAAACCATGGCACCCAGAGAAAAAACTATTATTTGCTTTCCAACTTCAGAAGTTTTTGCTCTTTTAGTCTGGGGAAGAAGATTTATTTTAATCATCAAATAAGCCCTCTCAAAGCAAGACCTGTGGGAACAACAAATTGCGCTTTAACAGCTTCTATATATTTGGAGTCAAACCTATGGACATCCTTTTCGAGCTTCCGCCATGGGTCTAAATACTCAACTTCTAAGTCTAACCCCTGCCTCAAAAACTCGCTGATCCCTGGCAACAAACTTCCTCCCCCGGACAAAAACAATTTTTGTCCGGGTTTGGCTCCAGATACTGAAGTTAAATAAAAACCGGTCAGCCTTTTTATTTCCGTTAGCCAAAGTTCAAGTTGGGCTTTAAGTTGGCTATCTATCTCGCGCCTTTTTTCTTCATCTATCGAATCAGGACCTTCTAATTTAATCTTCTCAGCTTCAAGCTTATTTACTTCCAAAATCTTAGCCAAGACATCCGTTAAATGCCTCCCTCCAAACCCCATTTCCCGAAAAAAAATAGGCTGTTTATACCAGAAAACACAAAAAACGCTCTCCTGGCCACCAATGTCTAAAAGATAAACCGGGTCTTCTAACAATTCTGGATAGTTAAACTCAAAACAGTTGCTCAGGGCAAATGCATCCACATCAACAACGCTCAAGGATAATTGAGAATAGTCCAGAACTTTAATTAAATTCTGGACTACATTTCTTTTGCTGGCCACCAGGAGGACTTCTACGGTATTTTCTTTATGCCCCGGACCTATAACCTGGAAATCCAGGTAAACATCTTTGATTTCAAAAGGAATATATTGTTTTGCCTCCTTCTTCACATTATTCGCCAGCTCCTTTTCTGAACCTTTAGGGAACGTGACGCGCTTGACAATGACCGAATGTCCGGCCAGGGAGGAGACAACAAATTTGTCCTTTAACCCCAACGTAGTCCACAGACCCCTGATTTTTGCCCCGCTATTTTCCGGCCTATCAAAATCATTTACTGTCCAGGGCAACCGGGCAAAACGGTCTAAGTGTACTTTTTTCCCCTTTTGAGTCAGCCTGACAATTTTGACCCATGTACTGCCCAAGTCCAGCCCACAGCTGGCCAGTTCCGGTTGGAAAATCTTTAAAAGAGACACTGCTTCTTTATGGTCTAATGGTTAACACAGGCATTTTAGCTCTCTTTACTACCTTCTCTGCTACTGAGCCAAACAGGATACGGTCAATCCCTTTGCGACCGTGTGTTCCCATAACTATCAAGTCCACCTCTTCTTGTTCAGCAAAGTTTAAAATCTCTTCTGAGGCATAACCAGTAATAACGTTAGCACTAACATCTACTTCCGTAAAATTTTCCTTGACAAAAATATCCATTGTTTTTTCTGCTCCGGAGACAATCTCCCCCACGAAGCTTTCAATGGAAGTGGGTGGGACATGAAAACCAACATATTGAGAAAGACTGGGAGCCACATAAACCACCTTGACACTTGCACCCAAAGACTTAGCTATGGTCTGTGTATAATCCGCCACTTTTGAACTGATTTCTGAAAAATCAATCGCGCAAAGTATTTTTTTTATTTCTGCCATGAAAAGCCTCCTGGAAAGATTAATAAGGTTTATTAGTCGGAGGTTAAAGGTTAAGGTTAAAAATTGATTCTGAACTTATATAATTTTATTCATGCCAAAGAAAATGAATTTAAACAAGACTTTTGTCTATTTTTTTAAATTTTTATTAGGAGGAGGAAAAAATGCCTATTTATGAATTCACCTGCCTCAATTGTCACAACTTATTTGAAGAATTAGTCTTTGGTGAAAAGCCGAGTTATATTCGCTGTCCCAAATGTCAGAGCGAACAGGTCCAAAGATGTTTGTCTCAGGTCTTTTCTAAAGTCGGCTCAGGAGAAACAGCAAAATCCAGTACAACTTCCTGTGGAAGCAGTGGATTTTCCTGAGCATCTTAATGCTTCAGGTCTGAAGCAATGACCATGATGTTAATTTTTTAGTATTTAGTAATGGGACAATGTCACTAACTTAGGCTCCTTGATTTGCGCTTAAATAAAGTGAGGGGCCTGCCCCCTCACTTAAAATAATTAAATAACAGGTTCGCTCCTGACTTCTTCACACTCACTGATTAACTACTTTCTGTTTCTTAAGAACTCAACTTTCTGACACGATTAACATCCTCAAATTACTACACAATTGAAGAGTGCATTTTCTGAAATGCATTACAAACGGGTTGGGTAACACAACTTGGCGAAGATTGCGGAAGTGCTGTGCATAGGGAGGTTGTTCCATCGAACTTTCGAAACCCATCATAACAACAGAAAAGGAATTAAGTAACATTCTATTGACTAACCCCATTATGCACAGCCCGCAAGCAAGCCTTAGATGTGTCCAAGTCTTTGTTAGCATTGAAGAAAATGCACTCGCAAATTAACTCAGCAACTGTGTTTTTTGTCAATAGTTAATGGTTAAAATTTATTGGTTAGTTTATTTTGTTTTCAAGAACAATTTT